>JBFJXT010000149.1:0-5618 GCA_041623015.1 Thermoplasmatota archaeon
ATCCCCAGCTTCACGTTCCGGGTCGCCGGCGAATCAGGTGAAGGTGTCATTTCGGCGGGCGAAATCGCTACGCTCGCCATTAGTGACATCGGTTTCAACGTATTCACGTTCGAGTCTTACCCCGCTGAAATTAAAGGCGGGCATTGTTGGTACCAACTGCGTGCCAGCAATGAGGAAGTGTTGTCCGCAGGCAGCGCAGTCGACGTTCTTGTCGCCTTCAATCAAGAAGGCATTGACAAGCACCTCGATGCGGTGCGTCCGGGCGGCGTCCTGATTTATGACCCCGGACAAGTGAAAACGGTTCCTGAAAAGCCGGACTTGACCGTATACGAAATCGATTTCGACCGCCTTGTCAAGGAAATGGTCGGTTCGCCCAAGAGTAAGAATGTCTTCGCAGTGGCCTGCTTTGCAGCCCTGTACGACTTGCCTGCCGATTCTCTCAAGAAGACCGTGCGCAAGAAATTCAAGGGCAAGAATCCCAAGATCCTCGAGAAGAACGACGAGGCCGTGGACGCCGCATACCAATACATTGGAACCATTGCGCGCCAACACGAAGACAGCCTCCAAGTGGTCGGACCAGAAGACGACCGCATTCTCATCAATGGCAACGACGCCATTGCCCTCGGCGCCCTCGTGGCCGGCGTGGAATTCTTCGGGGGATACCCGATTACGCCCGCCAGCAGCATCCTCGAAGAATTGGCCAAGGAGATGCCCAAGTTTGGCAACACCTTGATCCAAGCCGAGGACGAAATCGCCGCCATCAGCATGTGCGTCGGCGCCTCGTACGCCGGCAAGAAAGCCATGACTGCCACCAGCGGCCCGGGCTTGAGCCTCATGCAGGAAATGTTTGGCCACGCCAGCACCCTCGAATTGCCCTTGGTGGTCGTGGATGCCATGCGCGGCGGGCCCAGCACCGGCCTGCCCACCAAGCCCGAACAATCTGACCTTAACCAAATGGTCTACGGCAGCCACGGTGAAGCCAGCCGCATCGTCCTGGCTCCCAGTGGCGTGCGCGACTGCTTCTACCAAACCATTTGGGCGTTCAACCTTGCAGAAAAGTACCAGGTCCCCGTGATTCTGGCCACTGATCACGCCTTGGCCAACCGCCGCGAGAACCTCGCGGTCCCGGCCCTTGGCGACGTGCCGATTATTCGCCGCGAATTTGCCTCTGATGAGGACCGCGCCGAAGACTACAAGCGCTACAAGTTCACCGAATCCGGCGTCAGCCCCCAAGCCATCCCCGGCCAACCCGGCGGCATGCACGTGGCAGAAGGCCTCGAGCACAACGAAAAGGGCGACCCCACCTACACCGGCGAAAACCACACCGCCATGATGGACAAGCGCATGGGCAAGATTGCTGATGCCTGGAAGTACCCCATGGCCCTGGAAGCGTTCGGAGACGAAAACCCAGACTTGCTCGTTGTCACCTGGGGCAGCAGCAAGGGCCCCGTCAAGGAAGCCGTCCAGCACATGATCCAAGACGGCAAGTCCGTCGGATACCTCGTGCCTAAGATTCTCAATCCGTTGCCCCGCGACGGGTTCCTCGACAAGATCGCTGCCGCCAAGGAAGTGGTCGTCGTTGAGATGAACTACACCGGACAACTGGAGGGCCTCCTGCGCAAGGAGACTGCCCGCAACTATCACCGCCTCAACAAGGTCCACGGCACCCCCGTCTCCTGGCTTGAAGTCCTTGAGAAGTTGCAAGAGATCGACGCGCAAATGCCCACCAAGGAGGCGTACGCATGAGCGAAACCGCCACGGCCCCAGCGGCCAAGCCACAACTCAAGCCCAAGGACTACAAGGGACGCCTACCCCCGGTTTGGTGCCCTGGCTGCGGTGACTTCGGTGTCCTAGCGGCCATGCAACGCGCCTTGGCTGAACTTGGAAAACTCCCCGAAGACACCGTGTTCATCAGTGGCATCGGCTGCTCCAGCCGCTTCCCCCACTTCATGAACGCCTACGGGTTCCACTCGTGCCACGGTCGCGCCCTCCCGGTCGCCATCGGTGCCAAGTTGGCTCAACCCGAACGCACGGTCCTCGCCGTGGGTGGCGACGGTGACGGCATGGCCATTGGCGCAGGTCACTTCCTGCACGCAGCTCGCCGAAACCCCGACATCACCTACGTGATGATGGACAACGAGATCTACGGACTCACCAAGGGCCAAGCCAGTCCCACCTCCGAGATTGGCCTGAAGACCAAGACCACGCCCTTCACTTCCGCCGAAACCAGCAGCGACGTTCCATTGAACCCCCTGGCGCTCTCCATTATGGCAGGCGCGTCCTTCGTGGCCCGCGGTTACAGTGGCAAGATGAAGGAACTCGTCGACCTCATCAAGCAAGGCCTCGAACACCCAGGTTACTCGTTCATTCAAGTGATCAGCCCCTGCGTGACCTTCCACGACATCTACGAGAAGGCCCGCAACGAGCAAACCGACCTCAACCCGGCACACGACAAAACGGACAAAACCGCAGCCGTCGTCGCCGCCATGGGCGCCCCGTTCATCACCGGAGTCTTCTATGAAGAAATCCGCACCACCATGGACCAAGCCCAAGCAAACGTGGTCAAAACAGCCGAAGGCGGCATGGACAAAGGCATGACAGCCACCGCCATGTCCATCCTGACCGAAGCTGGGCTTGCTTAGGTTTTTTGGGTTTTCCTTTTCCTTTCTTTTTCTTTTTTAGAGTCAGGCGCGTCGGCTGATTCATTGATTATTTTGCTAAATTAAGCCACAAGATAGGCTGCCGTTTGGGGCGCTGAATGGCTCATATTATCTCTTGGCATTATTCGAAATTTTTATTTATTTTAGTTGGGAGGCTTGTTATTGAATGATTTCGGGTTGTCGCTCTCAGCGGGGGACCCCAACAACTGTAGGGTGGCGCGTCCTTGTGGGGTTATGGAAAAAGTTCGGTGTCCGTACTGCATCTGTTCAGTTATTAATCGCTGTTCCAACAAAGGCCTGAGAATGTTCTGGAACTGGCCATGGACTGCTTGCGGCGATAATTCACTGGCCTTTGATCGAGTAGAAGGGCGGATAATGGGGGTATGTCCTTCCTTGAGGAGATTCTTGAACTCAGCTGATGATATGCTGAGATTTTGTTTAGAAATGATGGTTAGTGCCTGCAGCACCTCAGCCCGGGGGGGTTCGGTGTGAAACGTTGGGATGGGTTGAATGCTGCGGAATCTTGGCCCCCACGGATCATCGGGGCCTGGCTTTTCTGGATCGTCGTAATCAACATCGGCGTAGTACAAGTGAATCGGCCAGAACAACGATGCGAGAGTCGCACCAATCCCGACCGTTTTGGGCCCGCACGAAGCATTAACATCTATTCCGGAGAATCCGTGCTCCATCAACTTTCGACCGAGATAGTTCCCCACATCAGCGGCGCTCCATAGGTTTGTTTGCCAAATGCCTACTTCACGGATGCCGAGATTTTTCACTTCATTAAGAACATTCACTCCTTTGTCTGTATACCATTTCTCCGAGCGATCTCCTCGCGGGTGCTGCAACAAGTAGAATGCATCTGTAGGCAGCACTTTCAGGGGCTCAATGATTCGGTTGAGTTCTCCAAATCCTGCCGCTGCTACATGGACTCGCCATTGGGCCTTCGCATCAGATGAAGTAGTGTAAACGCGCTCAACCGACATAAAGACCATAAATCCTCCGATAATTTATATTGATTCCTATTCTCGCCCGCTTCACCGCAGAATCCCTCACGTGCGACTCCAATTCACAGGGGGAGTTCTGTAAATGGTGAATCATATGTCAAACCCAAGCAATGAAAAAAAAATCTCCGTGAAGATTTCTGTCAATGGACAGTCGATCGAAGACGATTACCCGCCAAATCAACCCATCCAGGCCGCCGTCAAGCAATCACTCACCAAGACGAATCACACTGTTGATTTGAGCACGTACAACGTGACCGTGGACGGGGAACCTCTGGACGTGAACCAGACCTTCTCCGGAGCAGGCCTCAAAGACGGCGACTGCATCCTCGTCAGCAACAAGCCCGGAAAGAAGGCCTAGAATGACCATTCTGCCCCGGGATATCGCCCGGCAATTCTGGCCAGAATTCCGCGAACCAATCCTCCGAGCGGAAGGATATGAGCAACAATGGCGACCCGTCATGGCGGCCTTTCCACATGTCGCAGTCGAAGTTCTCGATTCAACGGGGCAGCTTTTGTTGGGTATCTTGTTTGAGGCTGAGGACTGGCCGCATAAGCCACCTCGCGCAATTCCGTGTTCTCCCGATTTCAAGAAACGTCTAGATGCTCAGGAAGCGCGAAACTTGGCCAAAGCAGATGATGACGGCTCCAACGAGAAGCACATCTGGAACGATCCGAAGCGTCCAGGTCATGGATGCTACTTCTGTGTCGAGGGAACCAGACAATTCCATGATGATTACGGGGATGCATTGCCGTGGGAAAGTGTCCGGCACCTTGCTGAGTATGGTCCGGTGGCTATAGTGAACAACGTCGTTGACTTAGTCAATCGAGACTCCGGAGTGATTGCCTTTGGAACCGATTGATCTGAATTCCATAAAGCGGTTCACGATCCAATCTGCCATTTTGGCCGAATTGGCGGCATGCCTGGAAAAGGGGCGAAAACATGGAATCGAAGCCTTGGCTCTTTTGGCCGGATTTCCAGTTTCCGAATCCGAATTCATGATCGATACGTGCTACGTTCCTGCGCAACGGGCCACGGCCATCTCCGTAGAACTCGATGAAGGGAGCCTATTGCCCATCCACGAAGATCTCGTCACATCAGAGCGAGCGCTTGCAATCCAGGTCCATTCCCACCCTGGAACCGCATACCATAGCGACGAGGACGACGCCGATACGACCGTGACCCAGAGCGGCAGCCTATCCATCGTGGTGCCAGAATTCGGAGCGCTCGGCCTTGATGGCTGGCCCGGCTGTGCAATCTACCGTCGATTCGGAAACGGATGGTCACGTCCCATGAGCAAGAAGAAAATTCAAGAACTCCTGGATGTGGATGATGAGTAAGGTCACGGACGCCACCCGTTCCATTGCCCCCGAAGCAGACTCAGACTCAGTGCAGAAAATTCGGAGCGACTACCACGCCCACATTGTGGTAGGTGCAGACACGCCGTTACGGTTGATTCAAGCGAAACTTGCGGTGCGCATCTTGATTCGTATGTTTGCAAAGGTAACTATCACTGGGATTGCCAAGGCCGAGTCCTTGGAGCTGCCAGCTTCCTTGGTCAGTCGCGTAGCGATCCTGGCGCAGGTGCCAAAGGCTGACATGACGTTGGCGTTTACAGGTGAAAAGCAATCATCCCAACCTTGCGTCTATGTTGGGCACAGCAAATGGGCAGCCCGGCTATCAACGGAATCACCACGCCGATGCCAAGGAGAAAACCCTCTTGCCGCCTTGTATGGGGCGGCGCTTGCATGCCAACACGCGTTCAACCAAGCATTGCAAAGCGTAATTGAAAACATCTCACTCCTTGACGGCCACGCGGAATATGATTTGGCGTCTGGTGAGATTTCCGGGACGCCAAAAGATGTACCGGCGTTAGAAGAAATCGAATCACCCATCGAACTTGACGCCATGCTTGTTGGGGCTGGTGCTGTAGGGCAAGGGATAGCGTATGCC
>JBFJXT010000150.1:0-5576 GCA_041623015.1 Thermoplasmatota archaeon
GAAACCGCAACGGGACCTTAGCTTAGTCTGGTGGAGCGGTGGGCTCATAACCCGCTGGTCGTCGGTTCAAATCCGGCAGGTCCCATTTTTTCTGCCCCAAAAAGCGGCATCCGGAGCGATGATTGGTTAGATTGTTGAGGCCAACGTGGGCGCACTGACCTTGGATTGGCGCTTCCGAATCTCTAGAGTTGGTGCGCGCGGCCTGACGTATGGGGTCAATTCGATTTCAGCGCGGTCGCGTCATCGCTTGTGGCGCCATGCCACTGCGACTCAAAAGGGGTTGGAGATAGAGGGAAGAGGTTGATGCTTGAGACGAAGCAATTCCTAGAACATCGCCGAGGCGATTATTCGTAGGGTGCGGCGTCTTTGATCAGATCGCAGTACGACACCAGCATGCGTCGGCAGCAGAAGCGGTCCAGGTCGGTGGCGTCGAGCGCCTCCTTGCTTGGGGTGCCAGCTGCTACAGCCGCCTCGAACTGCTCGTGAGCAGAGGCGACGACGGTGCCGCAAGTGAAGCAGCGAACAGGGATCATCATGGATGGATCACCTGTACGACTTCTGGCGCTTGGCGCGAGCACCGCGACCGAGAGGCTTCTTGGTCTCCTTGGTGCGAGTGTCGTTGACCAGCAGAGTGCGGTCGTACGCCAAGTACTGCGTTTTCAGCTCTTCATCGTTGATGTAGTCGATGATGCCGCGAGCGATGGCGGTGCGAACAGCGTCCGCTTGGCCCATCACTCCGCCGCCTTCGACGTTGACCTTGATGTCGAGCTTGCCGGCCTTCTTGCCAGCAATGAACAAGGGCTCTTGCATCTTGAGGCGCTGGAGTTCAGTGCCGTAGATCTCGAGGGGGATCTTGTTGATGCGGACCTTGCCGTTGCCCTTCATGACGGCGGCACGTGCGACGGCCGTCTTGCGCTTGCCGCTGGTGTTGATAACCTTCTTCGCCATGATTATGCCTCCATCTTGTCAGGGGCACCGAGGAAGCGGCTGAGCTCGGACACGGTCATGTAGGACCGGGCCTCGCGCTTGGCAGCTTCGAGGGAGATTGCTTCTTGCCCGGCGAGTTCACGGGGAACGCCGATGTGGGCCTGGATGCGCTTGTATGCAGCACGGCCGTCGGGCTTTTGGTAGGGCAGCATGCCGCGCACGGTGCGCTTCACCAAGAGGTGAGGCTCACGGGGGAAGAACGGACCCTTACGGGCGGTTCCCACTTCGCGCTTGAAGCGGTATCGGGCCTGGATGGCCTTCTTGCTGCTGCCGGTGATGATGGCCTTCTCGGCGTTGACGATGTGAACCGTCTCGCCTTCCTTGGCGCGCTGGGCAACGTTGGTGGCCATGCGGCCGAGAACGAGTCCAGTTGCGTCGATGATCGTGGTCGTCATTGTGGTCACCCGATGATCCGGCATTTCTCACCCTTCGGGAAGGCGGTGACGCCTTCTTCGATGGTGAGGACTTTTCCACCCGCGGCGGCCACTTTGGCTACGGCGGAGGCGCTGGCACTGTATGCTACGATGGTGCATGCCTTCTCCAGTTCGCCGCTTCCAAGCAGCTTACCGGGGACAATGACATGTTCGCCGTCGCGAATGTGTGCGCTAACTTTGCTGACGTTCACCTGCGCCCAGTTGCGAGACGACCGCTCCAATCGGAGTGCGATGTCTCGCCAGATGGGGGCCTCATTGACGCGACCTGCATTTTTCAGGTCGGCGATGAGACTCACGAGCGCAGGGTTCGACTTTCGGTCGGATCCCTTGGCCATGTTGTCTGACTCCTTCGACGTGCAGGAAGACACGGGATGGCCCGGCCTCCTGTCGCTGGGCGCGCGACGGGGGTTCCCTATATGAATCGAACCGTGCAATGAGATCCCATTGCCTCGGAGGGCGCTGGGGCTTGGGGTTGCGCCGCCATTTTGATATTTTAAAGGGGCGGCTGGGGCCAAATCGCCTTTTTCTCCTGGGCCGATGTTCCCGCTTTTCAGCTAAGCGTTGGTCTAAAAACAATGCGTCGGATAACCCAAGCGTCTGCTCTTAGGTGAGTGGGCGGGGCTATCATGTCTTTGATTAACGAGGAGCCGGAGGCGAAACGGTCGACTATTCTGCTAGTGGACGACGAGCAGGATATCCTGGAAAGTCTCAAGGAGTTGCTTGAAGCAACCATTCCGGACACGGACATTTTGACGGCGCCGGACGGGGATGTTGCCTTGGAGATTCTCAAAGAGAACCCGGTAACACTCATCGTCAGCGACTACAAAATGCCGGGCATGAATGGCTTGGAGTTCCTTCGCGAGGCCTACCGCAGGTCTCCGTCGGTGCCCCGGTTGTTGATGACTGCGTTCCCGGATCTGCAAATTGCCATCGAGGCCATCAATGATGCAGCCATTGAGAGCTTCTTCACTAAACCCTTGGATCCTGAGGAAGTGGTGCGTGTCTTGACTGGCATGTTGGAGTCCAGGCAAGCCGGAGTTCAGCGAGACCGGGCCTTTGCTCGGGCGATGGACCTCATGCGCAAACAAGGAGGTGGATCTACGTGAGTGACGCGCGAGAGCGGGCCAGCGGCGCTTTACAACGGCTTGTGGAAGTGGAAGGCGTGCATGGAGCCTGCATCGTGAGCCGGGACGGTCTTCCGGTTATTTCCCAGTGGCCTCATACAGCTAATGTCGACACAGTAGCGGCTATGGGCGCCGCGTTAATGGGAGCCGCCGAGACCAGCCTCATGGAATTTGGAGACCGGACGTTTGAAGAGGTCTCTGTGGTATCCAATGTGCTGCGTATCACGATCCTTGGCTTGGACGACGAAGTGCTGCTGCTGGCGGCCATGGATCGAAACGTTCCGGCAGAGACTGTTAATCAAACCATGAAAGCGTACATGGAAGAATTAGGAGCAATTCTGTCGGAGGCATAGAGCACTATGGCCCTCTTTGGTGTTCCCCGCCTTGACGAAGTTCTGATGGAAGACCGTCAGGCAAGTAGTATCTTGTTGGTGAGCGAACCCGCTGTTGAGGCTGAACCGTTTCTGTACCAAGCGGCCCGCTTGCGATTGCAAGAAGGTGGCGAAGTGGTCTACGTGGTCACCGATCGAAGTCCATCCAGGGTTCGCGATGCATTAGAGGGTCAAGGCCTTCGAGGCGTTTCCAACTTATTCTTCGTGGATGCATTTTCTGCATTGCTAGGCATTCATGATGGCAATGCGCCTGTGTTGGCAGATCCCATGGATGTGCAGGGCTTGGTCCGTATGATTCGCGAGGCCGCTCGCAACCATCCTTCTGCCATGTTGATTTTTGATTCCCTGTCCGGCTTGGCAATGCGTGCCGATGCCGCCTTTTCCAGTGAAGTCCAGCACTTGCGCGCGGCCATGGATGAATTTCCTTGCGCCGTGGGGCTTTACACAAAGTGGGGCGACGACGCCATGCATCCGGTTCTTGCTGGATTTTCCGATCAAGTGCTGCTCACGGGAGTGCGCCAGCGCATCACCACCAACCAATACTTTCGCGTTGGCCAGCTAGGTGGCGCCCCGCATGTTGGCGCCGAGCCGATCCTGTATCGGACGGACGCTGCAGGAGTTCATGTGTACATTCCAAAAATCGTGGTCACGGGGCCCGAAGACGCAGGCAAAACCACGTTCATCCATGCGGTGTGCAACTCGGCCGTCAGCACGGAGCGAATGGGTACCACGGTTGCCTTGGATCGCGGACAAATTCGCCGCAGCGGTTTGATGGTGGAAATGTTTGGATCACCCGGCCAGGAGCGCTTCTCGCCACTCATCGCACCCATGATTCGTCAAGCAGTCGGCGTGGTGCTCATGGTGGATGCCACGCGGCCAGAATCCTTCGAGCGCGCCAAATCCATGTTCCAATCCATTTGGGACGGAGGTCGATGCGCGGTGGTTGCCGCCAACAAGCAGGACCTTGATGGTGCCTTATCGCCGGCGGAAGTGGCTGGCTGGCTGAACTTGCCTGCGGGTGTTTCCGTGGTGGGTTGTCGAGCAAGCGATCTGAATTCCGCTGATTCGGTGGTCTCTTTACTAATTGAACGAATCCTAATGGGTGCCCACGGAGGCGTGACAGAATGAGCTTATCAACCGGCGTGCGACAAATTGACATCTTGCTCAATGGTGGCGTGGCCGAGCATGAACGGCTCCTCCTTTTTGGCCCCAGCTTCCAAGGAAAGGAAGCATTGGCCAGGCAAGCACTCCTTGCAAACATGCACCTAGGAATTCCTGCTGTGATGATTTTGACCAATGCGTCATCGCAAGATGTCCGCATGGAATTAGCGCGTGCAGATCCAAATTTCCCCCAGTACGAACAGGATGGATTGTGCTGGTTTGTGGATGCCTACAGTCGTCAAGTGGGCCTCAAGGATAACTCCCGCAACGTGGAACACGTGGACAGTCCCGTGGACACGAATGGCTTGAGCCTAGCGCTGAACCGCATCCACAGCCAAGTCATCAAGAAAGCGCCCCAGCACCTCATGGTGGTAGACAGCGCATCCACCCTGGTGCTATACTCCAACGCCCAAGCGACGTTCCGCTTCTTGCAAGTGCTCATCGGACGATCTCGGCAAGCGGGCGCCGTGTCGATGGTACTCCTCGATCAAGGCATGCACTCCGATGCCGAAGTGCAGATGTTCAAGCATCTGGTTGATGGCTGCATTGAATTGCGCACCAGCAACGAACGGACGCAACTTGCCGTAGAGGGTCTCGGTTTGAACCGTAGCCCCGGTTGGCTTGATTACAAACTTGAAGGCGACCGCCTCGAAGTGACTGGATCCCTGGCGGCAGGGAGGATTCACTGATGCAAGGCCCACCCGGACAGGCTGCCGTGGCGGCGCTGCGACGGCTTTCCTCAATAATTGGCGCCGATACTAGGGGGACATCCGCTGCTATCGAGCCGTTCTTACTTTTGCCTAGCACCACAGTGAGGTGGATGTGACCCAATGAGTGACGCGAAGAAACCGGCGGCCAAGTCTGCTGATGCCGGCAAGGCGCCACGGAAGGCCACCAAGACCCTCAAGGCCATTCGCACCCCAAAGCCGCCAGCGGCAAGCAACGGGGCTTCCACGCCCGTCATTACGACACCGACGGGTGGTGTCTCTAAGGCTGCCGCAAACCAAGTGGCGCCAGGCAAGAGAAAAGCAGCCACGCCAGGCCGACCGACCCAGGGCGCGGCCACGTCGCGATCCAGTGCCACTACCTCCATGCCACCCAAGTCCCCTGCGCCAAAATCTGACGCTGCCCCAGATGATTCGTCTGAACCGAAAGCGCCCAAGAGTGCACCCGATTTGGTGGCAGACCGAGACGATCCTCGCGCCATGGAGCGGTTGGCAAAGCGTGAAGAGAAGGCACGCCGCCGTGCCACGCTAGAAGAAGCGCAGTTGCTGAAAAAGAAAGCCAAGCAACTGCTGCAAGATTCAAGGTCCAAGCAAAAGCGGGAACAATTGATGGATCGGCACATGGACCGTGTGTCCGTGCTGGCCGAAGAACTGGGGTATGACCCGGATCGCCCCATCACGGAAATTCCACCGCTTCCCGTCAGCCACGAGGAAGTGAAGTTGATCACCGTGGAGGAGGACAAGGCGTACATC
>JBFJXT010000151.1:0-5547 GCA_041623015.1 Thermoplasmatota archaeon
GACCGCCACATGGTGCGGAATTGAGGCGGTGCAGATTCACGGCGGCAACGGGTATACCACGGACTACGCCGTGGAGCGCCTGATGCGGGATGCTAAGATCACCGAGATCTACGAAGGCACCTCCGAGATTCAGAGAATGGTCATCGCAAGACAATTGCTGGCCTGAGCGAAGCGAAATGCGCAATGGGCTTGCGGTGCCCGAGTGTACGAGGGAATCATTCTTCTGAAGGGCCGATTCTGCGGGCTCACGGATGGAATCGACAATGGCAGCGGACGCGCAAGCACCCAACGCAGTTGACCCCACGAACGCACCTCATCAGACGTACCCCGGTGAACAAACCAGCAAGGGCTCTGCTCCTGCCAAGGCTCCTGAATCGGGGTCGTGGTTGGCCAATGTGCCTGCCACCAGTTGGACTGCCGGTTTGGTGCTCGTTGCGGGAATGCTCCACTTGGTTCTCGTGGATGATCACTTTGGCCACGCCCTGGCGGCGGGCTTGTTCTTCCTTGGCTTGGGCTTCGTGCAAGTGCTCTGGGCGCTTGCCTACCACACAAAGCCCTCGGCAAAATTGGAACGGTTCGGCCTCGTCGTGCTGATGATTGCGCCGACCATACTGTATGTGTTGACGCGCATGGTTCGCGCGCCCTGGGCGAATGCTCCTGAAGCCGTCGACATTTACGGCGTCTTTGCTGTGCTGGCGCAACTAGGTGCTGCTGCCGTTGTGCTTCGCAAGGCCATCCCAAAATTCAACGGACAACAAATTCGAGCCCTCGCCGGCGCCGGCATCTTGCTGGCTACTGCCGGTTACGGTGCTGCAATTGCATCTGAGAATGTCTCCTGGCTGTCTGCCTCCGTTGGCGGGCATGGCGATGGCGATGCGCATGGTCTCTCCGGTCATCATTCCTCGGGCCCTGGCGGCTCGGAAGATGACGGACACGGCGGACACGGGACCTTGGCGTTGCTTGGAACCCGCGGCGTGAATGTCGTCAACACCACGACGTATTACGGCCCCACCACCGGCGCCGAGCTTGTTGCTGCGTGCAACAGCTCTGTCAACCCTGGCAGAGAATGCTGGCTGCATCACATGAAGGACTTGCTGGAAGCAGAAGGCGCCGTTGCATCCTTTGACTTGCTCGTGGATTTATCCCGGGTCAACGCCGCAGCAAACAACGAGGGACACGACCTTGCCCACGTGCTCGGCCACCATGCCTTCCTCGTGTACGGCCTCGACATTTCCTTGACCCTTGGCGAATGCTCTTACGAAGTGTTCCAAGGATGCATTCACGGTGCCCTGCAAGCCTACTTTGACGACCTAGCCAGGCAAGGCACCGAACTTACCAAGGCGTCGCTCAATACGCTGTGCTCGGCGGCCACATCACAATTTGAGGTGTACACTTGCTACCACGGCGTCGGCCACGGCATCACCATGTACACCAATTACGACCTGCCTGGCAGTCTCGATACGTGCGACATGCTCACCGGTTGGTTTGAGCGCGCCTCCTGCGTTGGCGGCGTCTTCATGGAGAACGTGGTTGCCTACCATGATTCCCTGGATCCCGACCACGAAGCCCACGACCATGGGCACGGCGAGGAGCCCACGTACTGGATCAACCCAGACGATCCTGCGTTCCCCTGCAATGCCGTGAAGGCAAAGTTTGCGTCCGCTTGCTGGCGCATGCAAACGTCTGTCATTCTTCGAGCCAACGGGGCAGACTTCCAGGCAGCGGCACTCATTTGCGACGCGCAAGGTGACTACGCGGACGCTTGTTACTCCAGCCTCGGCCGAGATGCAGCACCTTACGGAGATCGGCAGGCGTCTCGCATGAGCAAGTACTGCTCCTATGCTAGCACCGATGCGTTCCGCACGACGTGCATTGAGGCGTTCACCGCTGGCGTGATTTTGCAGGAAAATGACCCTGAATCCGGCATGGCCCTCTGTACGCAACTCTCCGTTTACGATAAGGAAGCATGCTACCGAGAAACCGGTGTCCAAGCGCGCTTCATGCGCACCGTGGACGAAGTGAACGCCATGTGCGACGCCGCGCCCGAGCAATACCAAGCTACCTGCAAGGCCGAATAAGCCGGGAAAAGAACCCGCCTAGGGCTTTGCAGGGTATAGGCGCCTTACCGGCGAGCGTACCAGACGGTCTCGTTGCCGCTGGTGAGGTGTCCTACCACGCCTTTTCCTTCAAGCACATGCAATTCATGGTCTAGCTCTCGCTTGTTTTCATGCAATTGCTTGGACAGCGTCTTGAGGTCTTGGCCATCCGCAGGGCTGGTTGCGCCTGCTTGAACCAAGCCTTCGTAGGTTCGCTTCAAGTCTGCTGGCAAGGAGGGAAGTCTATGGGGGCCCTCGTCGGGCACGGGTGTTTCTTGGACCATTGAGGTAACGCTCCAATGGCGACTCTGCTCTTGCTTGAACTTGAACGCGGCGCTCGGGCCGCCTGGGCTCAGTCCTTCGTGTACGGTTGTGGTGACTCTGCGGTGATGGTGGTGTCCACGGGCAATTCGAGCCAGCCGCCATACAAATCCACGTGGATGAAGCCGCCGGAGTTGAGGGGAATCAAGCCAGGACCGGGGCCGCCGATGGTGTTCCCGCTGGCCATCAGAACGATCCGGCTGCCGGCGTGAATCACGTCATCTTGAGGGAAGAACTCAAGCTCAATTTCTTGGCGCTGGTTGCTGATGTCCACGGCGCCACTTTCGAGGCTCTCGGCGTGGTTCAGGCTGAGGGCTGCGAAATTGATGGATCGGGTGGTGCCGCTGGGCAGTTCCTCGGCGAGCGTCAAGATCAAGCTAGCGCGTTGGCCCTCGGCGGTCACGTTGGCGTGGAATACGGGCAAGCCACTGATGTGCCAATCTTCGGTGAGGGGTTCGCTGCGCCATGCGATGCGCTCGGGGCTCGTTACGGGAAGGGGGACTGTGCCTGCGACGCCGCCAAAATTGTCGTGGTAAGACATGCGGCCGGAACCCGCCGTGCCAAGAACGCCATCACCAAGCGCGAGTCGTTCGCGCGTCACTTCTTGGGGTGGCCAGGTGGTCTCGTGGCGCCAGATTCCGTCGTCATCTTGGACTTGCACGGGCGGCGCGTCTAGGATTCCCGTGTCGATGTTCTTCAGGAACTGATCAAACCAGGCAACAAGCACCGTGTCCCACCAATCGCTGCGGCAGGAAGATCCTCGGTCCTGTTCCTCGTTGTAGGTGCACGTGGAATCGGCGGCGCTGGGGGCAGGCCATGCGTGGGCCCATTGGCCGAGCCAAATCTTGTACGGCACGCCCGATTCTTGGATGGCCGGGAGCCAGTCTTCCATGTTGTGGGGCTTGACGTTCCAGTCTTGCAAGCCGTGGACATAGAACACACTGGCGCGGTCGTCGTTCCTGTCCCAGGAGTCGCGAAGCTCGGCGTGGAAATCACGCACTTGCCAGTACGCGTCCTTGTTGCCATCGGCGGTGCTTGTGGCGCCACCTTGCTGGACGTCTGCTTGATCGGCACACGCTTCTCCGGCGCCGGCGGTGGCCACGTGCGTGGGGTCGCCTTCCAGTTGGGTCCCACCGCTGAGGCCAACGGGAGAGGCGCCGACCAGGGCCCAGTAGTAGGCGTTGAACGCGAGGCCTTGGATGTTAATCGGGACGCCGTTGACGAAGTTGTACTTGTATAGGTCTGAAATGCCGCTGATCGGCACGATGGTGCGCAGGCTTGGCGGGGCTTCCACCCATACATCTTGGGGCGTCGTCCCGGGGTAGCTGACACCGATGAGGCCCACGTTGCCGTTGCTCCATGATTGCTGGGCCAAGTGCTCGATGACGGTTGCTGTGTCGATCGCTTCCTCTGGGCCGCCTTGGGTGAAGCAGCCACCGCTGTTGCCGGTGCCACGAACGCTGCTGACGCCAACCGCATAACCGCGTGCAATCAGTTCTTGGCCGAGGCGTCCAAGGGTTTCGGGTTCGCCGCCACCGTAGTATGGGGTCACTTCCAGGACAACTGGCGCTGGCTCGTCCGTATCGGGTCGGATAATCCAGGTGTCCAGTTCCATCAATTCGTCAATGGGGGTGCGAATGTTCAGGGTAATCGTGGGCACATCGAGGGGAATGGATAGGTCGTGGAGGTACGATTCAAGCGGCGCACTGGTCCATGGGCCTGTTTGAGAATCGGAGGTGGCGTCCTTCTGATCACCCACGCTGCTTGACAGGCAACCGGAGAGCGTGAACAGGAGGGCAAGCATGAACGGAAGGACGCGCATCGCTCCACAGCCCCCAATTGGCTCCTTAAGGATTGCCGCTCACGAATCCTAGAGTCGTCCCACAAGCGTCTTGAAGCCGGAACCTGCGTCCAGATTGCTTGGGCGTGTTTATTGGCGCGGCGACCGCGTCTAAGTTCACACTCGGGTTCCTAGTCTGGGCCCTCCTGAGCGGTAGCTTGGTTGTGGCCGACGGTTTTTTTGAAGAAGGCGGCCCCGGGGGTGCTCCCGAACGGTTCGGAACGGAGCCAAGCCGAGAAGGCGACGCGGGCCTCTACAAGACTGCGCTCGTGATAGTTGATGTTCATGGCAACGGCGAATGGATTGACATGGAAGCGCGGTACGCATTCGAACGCACCGCCAATCGATTCGTCATGGACCGGCACGGAGACCCACACTGGGCACGAAGCTTCGTGGCCGAATGGGAAACTGAGCCCTTTGAAGTGGACCTCAAACGCCATTTTTCCATTCCCTCCGCACCCGTTGAGCCAATGCTCCCGAATGCTCCCTCGGTGCCGGCAAGTGGCTGCAACACGTACCAAACTGGCTCCGCTGACTGGAACGATTGCTGGAACAATTTCGGCGACGCTTGGGGTGACGATTGGGACTCCTGGGACATGGACATGAACATGGCCTGGAGTGAATGGGATGCCGAATGGCTTGCCTGGGCCGAGGAATGGAATGGCTACGATGATGAGTGGATTTTCTTCGGCGCCCCGGTTCACCGAGTCCTAGAAACCCCCTGGCAAGTGAGTCACCACGATGAGCAAAGCACCGGTTTTGCTGCCACGTACCGTCCCGACGAAACCACGCCCCCGGCGGAGGTGTCTTCAGTGCTTGGCGGCCTAGACGACCCCACTTGGACCGAGCCGGCACCCATCGATGGGCCCTGCGGATTCCGCCATGACTTGCAAGGCGACAAAGTGTCCATTTGGGAGCCCATTGAGGTGCATGGAGCCTGTCCGCCTCCCATTGCCTTGGACTTTGGTGCCAGTGAATTGCTCTCTGGGCCCCTGCGCATGCGCGTCAGTGGAACCGATGTGGTCAACGGGCGGGACACGACGGTCTATGCCTTAGAGGACGACAGCGATCGGCTCCGGCTTTGGTTTGATGCGTCCACGGCGTACCCGGTTCGAATTTTGGATCGGCTGCCTGACGTGGTTCCCCTGGAGGTGCAATTGCTTGTGGGTGATGCGGAACAGCCGACCCTGTATGTGATGCACGAATTGATTGAATACACGCCTGGGCCCGTGTCCGAGATCGATTCGGACGTTTCGCCGCCGGTCCCCGCATTTGCTGATGTGGACGCCC
>JBFJXT010000152.1:0-5512 GCA_041623015.1 Thermoplasmatota archaeon
AATGATACGGCACTCGACTCACGGAGACCGTGTATCGATGTCCATCCACGGTCCAAGCAAAAGGAGACTTGGATTCGAGCGAAAGCCAATCCCCAACCGGAGGCCCCGTGGGATCTGTGGCCGCATCAAGCAACAGCGGCAACCGCTCCATGTCCGCACCAAGCACCTGCAAAGCGGCGGCATTTGCATGTTCAAGTTCTCCTCCGTCACGCACAATTGCAACCGCCTCGGACAACCCCTCGAGGGCAGTATTTCTCACAAGCAAGCGCTGTTGATCTAATTCCCTGGATGTTCGCCGACGCAGCGCCGTCTCAATGGTCGTGTGCAGTGTCTGATCGTCGAAGGGCTTCACGAGATACCCAAAGGGAGCCGCTGCCTGAGCCGATTCAAATGTGTCCGGATCCGCGTACGCAGTCAAGTAGACCAGCGCCGGATCCGATTCGTCGCAGATATTTTTTGCCGCCTCTGTGCCATTCATCTTGCCTGCCAAGTGAATGTCCATGAGCACCAACTCGGGCCGAAGCTCCCTGTTTTTCAAAATCGCATCCTCGCCAGAGGCACAAATGGCCACCACGTCATGTCCCTGGGATTCTAGGCTCTGGGCAATGTCGGCTGCAATGATTCCTTCATCTTCAACCACCAAAATGCGCGCCGTCACAACGCATCGACTCGGACCACAAACCGAGCCCCTCCGCTCATTGGCGTCTCAGAATCTGCCTCGCCGCCCCAACTCAACGACGCTCCCAATTGAGACACTAGGGTCAGCACCAATTGCATTCCCAAGGACTCAGATTGCTTGGGGTCAAAGTCCGGCTCAAGGCCCATGCCGTCATCTTCGACCTCAAGCATCAATGCCCCATCGTCTTGGACCCGGGCCCGAACCCAGACGTGTCCATGCCCCTCGGGAAAGGCATGCTTGAAAGCATTGGCAACCAGTTCGTTAGTGATCAAGCCCACGGTGATGGCGCGATCTAAATCCACTTTGAATGGTTCCACCTCAACGGACACTTCGATGCCGGCGGGCGCTGAAACCGTGCGCCGAAGGGCAGCCACCAAATCGCCCAGGTAATCGGATGCGTCAAGTTGCGTCAAGTCTTCAGAGCGGTACAATTTTTCGTGCACCAAGGCCATGGATCGAATCCGACTTCGGCTCTGAGCAAGCACATCCTGAGCCATCGGGTCTGTGGTTTTTCGGCCTTGAATTCGCAGCAAACTGGTGACGATTTGCAAGTTATTTTTGACGCGGTGGTGGACTTCTTTGAGCAAAATTTCCTTCTCATGCAATGCATTGGCGGCAGCAAGTTGAGCCACTTTCTGGTCGGTAATATCCTGGGCAGTCCCCACCATGCGACTGGGCGCGCCCTCGTCATCCACAAACAACTCTCCGCGACCCCTTAGCCAGCGGACATGGCCATCGGGGAGCAACAAACGGTGCTCAAAATCAAATTCAGCTTGAGACTGGAATGCCTCTTGCACGACCGCGTCGGCTCGCTCTCGATCGTCAGGGTGTATGAGTTCCAAGTAGCGCTGATAGTCAATGTATTCACTTTGCGGCTCCAAACCGTAGAGGCGATACAGTTCATCGGTCCACGTCACCTGATTGGCCGGAATATCCCAGGCCCAACTACCAATGTGTGCCACTTTCTGGGCTTCATTGAATCGCTTCTCCTTGCCTTCTAGAGAATCCATGTCCCCTACTCGCGTGGTGACATCTCGGGCACTGAGCACCACAAAATTATGACCGGGGACGTGCAAGGTTCCTACCCGCACATCCAGAACTTGATCTGCCAGATACGCCCCATGAACCGTAATAATTTCTGGGCCAGAGCCCGCTCCTGCCTCCTTGATCAACTTCAACAAATCTTCTTTGAAAATAGCCGTGATAGATTCTCCAACGAGGGCCCCGGGATCTGCACCTAGCAATTCATGGGCCAGGGTGTTGGCATCCACCACAGCGCCATGTTCGAGGACGAGCACAGCCTCCGGGGACCCCAGCATTAGGCTCTCTAATTCAACCGACTCGGCTGAATGGACGGACGGGCCGACCATACCCGTTCTCTAGCCGGACGCCATTTGAACCCGTCCCTTGGGGAGAAAGCCGATGCGGGCGATTGGGCCAGAACGGCTATGCGGGATGTGGCCTCCTGCCGGGTCGTCCCCATGATTGCCTACCACCGCCTCGGGTCCGTGCCCGCCAAGCACCACATTGCGTTGCCTCGCCCCGATGGCCCCGGCCCCGACGGGTGTCCCATTTACTACGAGCACTGCCACACCCGTGGCGGCTTCGATGGCGCGTACAGCATTTTGTACCGCGTCAACAACCCGGGCCAAGAGGTTCGTATTGAGCCAGCCAACGGCATCGCCCCAGTCGAATGGATTGACCCCGCAGGCGACTCGATGGAGCGCACCCACGTTCCAGGTGGCGGCCTTGCAGGGAAAGGGAGCCTCTGGCAGAGTCACCGAGTCTTGATGGGAAACGACGACGTGTGGATTGGAACGGCCGAGCCAACTGAATCAGACTCTGGCTTGTTCCAAAACGGCGACGGGGACATGTTGCTGTTCATGCACGAAGGCAGCGGCACCCTTGACTCAGAATTGGGTCAACTCAAATTCAAGCGCCACGATTACGTCTGGATTCCCAAGGGCGTTGTCTGGCGAATTCGCTTCAACGATGGCCCCATCCACGTGATGGTGAATGAGTGCCGAGCGACCCTGCAAATTCCAAGCAACTTCATGAATCCCGTGGGGCAACTGAAGATGGACGCGCCGTTTTCAGTGCGTGACTTTAGACGCCCTGAGGCACTCAGCACCCCCGACTCTGGCGACCTTGGAGAGGATGGCTTCGTGCGCGTCCTACACAAGCGCAAGGACCAGCACCGGGTCCGCGTCCTGCCCCACCACCCCTTCGATGCGGTGGGCTTTGATGGCGCCGTGTACCCCGTGGCGTTCAACATTCACGATTACCAACCCAAAACCAGCACCGTGCACCTCCCGCCTCCGATCCATACCACATTCCTTGGACAAGGTGGCGCGTACGTGGTGTGCAGCTTTGTGCCCAGGAAGGTAGACTACCACCCAGACGCTATTCCCTGCCCCTACCCGCACAGCAGCGTGGACTGCGACGAAGTTTTGTGGTACGTCCAAGGCAACTTCACCAGCCGCAAGGGCGTCGGACCTGGAAGCCTCTCCCTGCACCCGATGGGTATTGCCCACGCACCCCAGCCCGGGCGCTATGAGGCAAGTATGGGGCACGACCACACCGACGAAATGGCCGTCATGGTGGACACGTACCGCCCCTTGAAGATGACCAAGACCGCGTTCGAGGCTCGCGACGGTGACTACCATGGTTCCTGGTACACCGGCAGCGAATCCGAAGACCTGATTCTGTAGGCAATCGATTGAACCCAACCCTGTCCTTCCACAACGATCGCTTCGAGTTGCCGGGGCGCCTCACCGACGCCTGGCGCGACGCCCTCGTGGATCGTGACCTCGTCCTGCCCGAGTGGGACGCGGGCGAACGGGTTTGGTTCCTATCGGACGACGAAGCCGGTGCTCGGTCGGTTCGGTACCTGAACGAAGGCCACCACTTGGCCCTCGACGAGGAGGCCCAAGACCGCATTGAGTCCCTGCTGGATGCGGAAGCGCTGCGCAGCCCAGCAAAGCGCGTTCGAGAATTGGAGCGCCACTTGCGACCTTACCAGCGGGAGGGCGTTGATTTTCTCGTGGACAAGAAGCGCGCGTTCCTGGGTGATGGCATGGGCCTTGGAAAGACGCTTCAGGCCCTGCTTGCCCTGGAGCGGCTGCGCGCATTTCCGGCCATCGTGGTCTGTCCGGCTAGTGTCAAGTTAAGCTGGAAGGCAGAGATCATCAAATGGATGCCTTGGCGAAGCGTCCAAGTGCTCCAGAAAGGACGCGACATGGTCCAGGACGCAGACATCATCGTCCTCAACCCAGAGCTGCTGTTCTCTCTCATCGAACAACTGGTGTTGGTGGAGCCCCAAGCGGTGGTGATGGACGAGGCACACGTGTTCAAGAATCCCAAAGCCCAACGCACGGGCCTTGTGTCCGATTTGGTCGAGGCGGTGCCGATTCGATTTGCCCTCAGTGGCACCCCGATTCCCAATCGTCGCCCAGACCTCATTCAGCAATTGCGCCTCATTGGGCAACTTGAGGACGTTCTCTACATTTACAAGGGCGTCTTGCCCCATTACTGGACCCCCGCCCATGGCAGCTTGCGCCACGATCACGCCATGCGCGCCATGGAAGCCTTGCCGCGTCGAGAGCTACACAATCGTCTGCGCGACACTTGCTTCCTGCGCCGCACCAAGGACCAAGTGACGGATGAACTGCCAGACTTCCATCGCACAAGGCGCGACATCACCCTCGAAGGCGCAGATGGTTACCGGCGCGAAGAAGAGAGTTTCATCGACTGGGTCAAGCGCCAGCAAAAGAAACACCCGGACGGCTGGGGCGCCGAAGTGCGCCTTGCTGGCATGGCACAATTGGGCCGCCTTCGTCGCGAATCGGCCTTGGCCAAGATTCCTGCCGTGGTGGAATGGGCCAAGGGGCTCGACGGAGAGCGCGCCGTGTACTTTGCTTACCACAAACAAGTGGTGCGCGAACTGGCCGCAGCGCTTCCGGGAAAACAAGCCATCATCACGGGCGACGTTTCCACCCAAACCAGGCAAATTCTCATCGACGGCATGCAGGGCTACGACGGCATCGTTGCCACTATGGACGCAAGTGGCCAAGGTGTCGATGGCATGCAGTTGCACGCCCGGCATGTGGTGTTCATCGAATTGGACTGGACCCCGACCAAGCACGAGCAATGCGAGGGGCGCCTTCACCGCATCGGCCAGAAAGACAAGGTCGAAGCCTGGTACTTTACCGCCCAGGATACCATTGACGCTGCGATGATGAAGCGCTTGGACGAAAAATGGCGCGATGTTCAAGGAATTCTCGAAGGAGATGACGCGGATGGCTTGGACAAATTCATTGGCCACGTGATGGACCGAGCCGCCAAAGGCGTGTCCGGCGGCGGCCTCTGGGCAAACTAACTTGTTTTCCGTTCGTCCCTAGTGTTTATGAGTCGGTAATAACTGGCAAGATTGTGGTCCTACTGGGGTGGACAACCGCCAGTTTGTGGGCCGCTGCGAGCCTCATCCTAGCCCTCCCACCCTTGGCTGGAATTCGAGCCGCTCAGAAGCTGCAAATCTTTCGCAAGGAAGCGTTTGGCCACTACCGCGCCGCCACCACCGCCATCCTCATCGCCCTCGGCTTGGGTGTCATGGCATACACCTTGCTGGTGGTCAACCTCGTGCTCCATGTGCAAAGTGGCACCATTGGATCCTGGCCCTTGAGCATAGAAGCAGTGCTGCTCTGCGTGCAAAGCATCACCTTGTCCGCCTCGATTCTTGGCGTCCTAGCCGTGGGAACACACCTTCGACGCATCGTCGAACCTGACTCGTAAGAGAATCAAGTCAAAGGGAGGAGGAAGGGAAAAGGAGACTTG
>JBFJXT010000153.1:0-5473 GCA_041623015.1 Thermoplasmatota archaeon
ACCTGGGCGCCACCGGCACCAACGTGGCGGATGTCTGGATCTTGCTTCGAGAACCATAGGCCAATAACTGCTCCAATTCACTTGGGCCGCCATCACCCCTAAGTCCGCTTGCGGGGTCGCCGCGCCGTGGCCCTTCAAGACCTCGGCATCGACCCTCGAATCGCCGAGCACCTAGAGGCCCATGGCATCAAGGAACTCTACCCGCCCCAAGAAGATGCATGGCGCATCATCGACAAGGGACAAAACACCGTGGTCGCAATTCCCACCGCCAGCGGAAAGAGCCTGATCGCCTACCTGGCAATTCTTCACCGCTGGCTTCGAACAGGCAAGAAATCCCTCTACATCGTTCCCCTACGCGCCCTCGCCTCTGAGAAAGTGGACGAGCTTCGCGCTTTCCGAAGCCTCGGCATCAAAATTGGCGTGGCCACCGGGGACCTAGACGAGCAAGATCCCAAACTTGGAAGTAACGACGTCATCGTCTGCACCTCCGAGAAAGCCGACAGTTTGCTTCGTCACAGAACTGGCTGGGTTGAGGATGTTGGTTGCGTCGTCGCCGATGAATTTCACTTGGTTCACGATCCCAACCGTGGCCCTACACTCGAAGTGATTCTCAGCCGCTTTCGCGCCCTCCTGCCGGACGCACAAATTGTTGGCCTTTCTGCCACCGTCAAGAACGCACCGGAATTGGCAGAATGGCTTGGCGCAGAACTGGTCACCAGCGAATGGAGGCCCGTGGATTTGCGCATGGGCACCTACGTGGGCAACGCCTTGCAGTTTCTCGGTCAACCGGCAAGCATACTGGAAGCGGGCCGCGACCCGGTTGCGTCTCTCGTGGAACAAACCCTGGCGTCTGGCGGTCAGTGCCTCGTCTTCGTAAGCACCCGCCGATCCGCCGAAGCCCAGGCAGTAAAACTCGGCGGCGTGGTTCGTGACCACCTCGACAGCGAAGCACTCGAAGCACTCGAAGACGCCGTCGGGGAGCTAGGCGATGATGAGGACGCAGTAGGCGGACCAACTCAGCAAAAGCTCTCCAAGCTCATCAAGGCAGGCGTCGCATACCACACAGCCGGACTTGATGCCAAGCAACGACGATTCGTGGAGTCCAATTTCCGCGCCGGGCGCATCAAAGTGCTGTGCGCAACGCCCACCCTCGCCGCCGGTGTCAACACACCGGCACGCCGGGTCATTATTCGCGACATGACGCGGTTTGAGGCAGGCCAAGGCAACCGACCGCTTCCAGTCATGGAAGTCAAGCAAATGATGGGCCGCGCTGGGCGCCCTCGCTACGATCCCTTTGGTGAAGCGGTGCTCGTTGCGAAAACTTGGGAACTGAAGGAAATCTTCGAAGAAGAATACCTTCGCGGTGAACCGGAACCGATTAGCAGCAAACTGGCCGCAGATGCCGCTCTGCGCATCCACACACTTGCCAGCGTGGCGGGTGATTACGCGGCAAGCTTCGAGGACTTGGTGCAATTCTATGCCCATACGTTTTGGGGCCAGCAATCCCAGGACTGGATGATTCGCGACCGCGTGGAAGACACCGTGTTTTTCCTAGAAGAAAACGGCTTCTTGGAGCGCGATGGTGGCCGCCTCAAAACCACGTTATTTGGCAAACGCACCAGCGATCTGTACATCGACCCGCTCTCGGCTCTGCGCATGAAGCAAGCCCTGGAATCCGAGGTGGACGTGCCCAGCGTGTTCGGCGCCCTCCACGTTCTGGCTGGCTGCCCCAACATGTATCCGCTCTACTTGCGCCAAAGCGACGACTGGGTCCAAGGCGATTACTACGGCCGATACAACGACTTGCTCATTCACGAAAAGGACTTGGAAGATGAGCTGAGCTACACCAAGACCGCCACATTACTTTGGGACTGGATTGAAGAATTGCCGCCAAACGACGTGGAAACCAAGTACCAAGTGGGGCCCGGCGACGTACGGATGCGAGTGGACACGGGCAAATGGATGCTGCATGCATTCCGAGAATTGGCCCGCGCCTTGCGCCCCGAATGGCAAGCGCCCCTCAGCGACCTCGTGCTTCGACTTGAACACGGCATCAAGGAAGACGCATTGCCAATGATTCGACTCAAGGGTATTGGCCGAGTCCGTGCCCGCAATCTCATTCGAGCCGGCTTCAAGCGGCCCAACGACCTCAAAGGCACCCCCGTGAGCCGCATCGCAAAGGTCCCTGGATTTGGGGATAAGTTGGCTCGGGAACTGCTTCGCCAAGTGGGCGACAACCCCGGCGACCCCCCGGCGGCCCAGAAATCCAAAGCCTCGGAAGCCAAGAAAGGTGCAGCCGCCAAAGAGCCGGCCAAACCAAAGAAACAGGCCAAAGCCGCGACCGAATCAAAATCCAAGGCCGAGCCAAAGCCCAAGGCAAAGCCAAAGCAAACATCGGAACCCGAGCAAAAGACTGCCTCGGACGATCCAGACGCACCGGGACAAACAGGCCTCAGCGCATGGGGAATGAAACCATGATCGACGACACAGAACTCAATCTCGCCGCAACAGGCGTACGAGGCCCTCTCACCCTCGACAATGTGATCTTCCAGGCTCGCAAAGCCAGCCGCTTGGCCCCCCTTCAAGTGGTCCGCGCCGATCGCGTCATTGGATTCGACCACATCCGCGCCGCGGCCCACCATGCCCAACGCGCCATGGATGAAGGCCGCAACAAAGCCGACGATCTCGCCGTTGAATTCGTTCGATACCTCAGCGGCAAGCGAACCATTCGAGAAGCGCTCGGCCACATGGGAGTCCCCAAAACCTGTGACACCGCCGTCGTGGTCAGCATTGGAGAAAAGCGCCACGACGCCATCGATTACTTTGCCGACATGCTCGGATTAAACCAAGACAACACACTCTTGGAGCCAACACCCCAAAAACTCACAGATTTTGGACTCCCGGATGCCCTCAACTCCAATACGCCGGAAGCACTTCGATACGACCGAATCCTCGAAGCTGTAGCGGCCGTTGACCTGATGCGCAACTGAAGGCTCATATACAGGACCCGTGTCGGCGGATTCGTCCCCTCGGGGACACAGAGCCCTCCGGTCCCGTGGGGTAGCTTGGATATCCTGGTGGCTTGCGGAGCCACTGACACGTGTTCGAATCGCGTCGGGACCGCTTCTTTTTCCTTCCTGCTTTGGCGGGACTTGTCCGAGTTCGCTCGGGTCCTCTTCAACTCATCAACAAGTGAGCAGGAGCTAGGCTTCGCCATCGAACGCATGAGGGTCTGGCTTGCGCTGATGGACTCCGCCTGGCAGGGTACTGTAGGGCGCTTACTGGGCCAATCGGGCGGCTTCCTCGTCGCTCATGGACTCCAGCTTCTCCATGAGGAGCGCCTCCACGGCTAAGCTAAGCTGCGCGATGGTGCGAACTTCGAATAACCGAGGCAGCGCCATTTCCACGTCGAAGGTATCTCGGATCTGGCTAATCATGCGCGTGGCGACAAGGCTGTGGCCGCCAAGGTCGAAGAAGTCATCGTGAATGCCGATGCCCTTGAACCCAAGGAGTTCTTCCCAGATGTCCACGAGGGCGTCTTCCAGGGGCTCCGTTGGTGCCACAAAGGGAGTTGGCAGGTTGGGTCGGCTGTGGCCGTTTTCCACTTCGCCTTCTGGCGTGTTCTCTGTGGCCTCGACGGACTCTTGATGGTCGATGCCCATGCCGATTCCTGCTTCTTGGGCGGGAAGCCAGTAGCGTCGCTTTTCCCAGGGGTATGTGGGCAATTGCACTCGGTGCGGTTGGCTGGGGCTGTGGAGGTTTTTCCAATTCGGATTGGCACCCGCGAGCCAAAGCCGTGCGAGCGCTTCACGAATGACGATGGCATCGTCCAGATTATCCTTCGGGTGGCCGAGGCTCGTCAATATGGGGGTTGAATCGGCGCCGGGGGCTTGTTGCCGCTGGGCAAGGCTGCTGAGCGTGCGGCCCGGCCCCACTTCCAGGAGGGCCAAGTGGGGTTGTTGTAGTAGGTGCGCCACCCCATCTGCATAGTGAACCGGTTGGCGCAAATGCTGAACCCAATACATGGGGTCCGTTGCTTGCTCTGGAGTGAGGGGGGCTCCGGTCTTGTTGCTGATGATTGGAATGCTTGGCGCTTGAAGCGCAACGGTTCGAACAACTGATTCAAACGCATCCAGTGCGCCATCCACCAGGGGCGAATGGAAGCCACGGGTGACGTGCAGAGGCCGCATCTCTACGCCCCGGGTGGTCAGCACTTCGGCAAGTGCATCAATCGCCTCGGGGGCGCCGCTTACAACGCACGTGCCTGGGGCATTGATGGCGGCGATGCTGACGCCTTGTCCAAGTAGCGGCTGGATGTCGTTGGCCGGGGCGGACACGGCAATCATCTTGCCCTCGGGTGTGTCGTTCATGATGCGGGCCCTGGCCGCCACGAGCCGCGTGGCATCGTCAAGGCTCCAGACCCCTGCCAAGGTTGCTGCTACCAATTCTCCAAGACTGTGTCCAAGGAGCGCTTTGGGCTGGATTCCCCAGTGCATCCAGAGCCTAGCAAGGGCGTACTCGACGGCAAACAATGCCGGTTGGGTCAACCGGGTCTCATTGAGTTGGGCCGTGTGAGATTCGGTTGGCTCGGCGGGGTAAATGATGGAATCAAGCGAGGCCACGCCATGATTGGAAAACCGCATGGCACACGCATCAAAGTTGGACTTGAACACCGGTTCAGAGGTGTAGAGGTCCTTAGCCATGGTCACATGCTGAGCGCCTTGGCCGGGCAGCAGGAAGGCGACATCCAAGTCGGGGTTGTCAGTGGATTGGGTGAACACGCGACGGGCCGGGCCGGCTCCCTTGAGGATTTGATTGGCTTCACCCGAGTTGTTTGCCAGAACCACGCGTCGGTGGGCATGGCGACGGCGACCCGTTTGCAGGGTCCATGCGATGGACTCGATGTCGGAATCGGACTGGCCTAGGTGCCCGCTGAGGCTATGGCTCAGTGCATCGAGGGCGGATGACGAGCGAGCCGAGACTGGTAGTAGCTGAGGTCGGGGGCTCGATTCTGGGGCTCGGATCGGTTGAGGTGCCTCTTCGAGAATCACATGGGCGTTGGTGCCTCCGATGCCAAAGCTGCTGACCCCGGCCCGGGCCGGTTGACCTGAGATTGAATGAATTGGGTGGGGTGCAGTTGGAACGAAGAATCGGGTCTCATCCAATCGCAGCGCCGGGTTGGGTGCGGTGAAGTGCAGATTCGGGGGAACAACGCCTCGTTGCAGCGCCATGGTGGCTTTGATGAGGCCCGCAACGCCCGCAGCGGCGTCCAAGTGGCCGGCGCGCGTTGACACCAACAGCGCCGTCTCTTCGTCGTCGTTCTGCACATTAGCGTCAATGCCGTCGCGTTCGAGAAGAGCGCGAATCACGACGCCGCAGTTGGTCTCCGCAGCGGCGAAAAGAGCACGACGCGCGCTGACGTCGTCGACGTTAGCGCCGCGCAGCGCCCGAATGGCGCCGCTGCGGCCTGCGC
>JBFJXT010000154.1:0-5400 GCA_041623015.1 Thermoplasmatota archaeon
AGCAAAATTGGACCCTGCCTTCGACAAGCCCTTGGTGTTCATTCCCGTGGGCATCAACTTTGACCGGGTCATCGAAGACGAAAACATGGTGTTTGAAGCCAAGCATGGTCGGCCCCGTCGCGCCAAGCGAAGCCTCGGTGTCAAAGTGGTCCGCCTGATTAGCCTCCTGGTGCGGGGCCCCGTCGTCGCCACCGTAAACATTGGCAGATATCTCTCAGGTCGGCTCAAAAAACACGGAGTAGCGGCGATTCACTTTGGGCAGCCCTTGGTGTTCGACGACTGGTACCAGGGTCAAGCGAAATTCCTTTCCAGCGACGATCGCAAGCAACGGCGGGAGGCGCTGCGGCCCTTTGGAGATGCTATGTTGTCGGCCATTGCCCGCACCGTTCCAGCAACACCCGTCACAGCCGTTTGCGCCGCTGCTGTTCGCTTGGGCCAGGAACGAATGAGTGCCGGCGTGGATGAAGGAAGTCTGCTGTTGGCGCTGCGCGATGAACTTGAATCGCTTCGCCGAGCCGGTCGCCCCATTGCCACCGGTGATCCGTATCAACCTGAAGGGGGCATGGGTGCCGACGCCATTGCAGACGAAGTGGAAGCGGCCGACGAGCGCACCCGTGTTCTGGACCGTGCCTTGGATGTCTTAGAGCGACGAAAATTGCTCACGCGAGACGACAACCGACGCGTCAAGGCGGGCCGCTGGGACCTCATTGAATACTACGCCAACAGCCTCGCCGACGGAGCCGCCCCGGTTCGGCCAGATCTCACGATGATGATTAACTGACGGTGACTTTAGCGCCGATGAATTTACCCGAGTCGCCGCGGAGCTCCACGCGCACATCGTAGGAGCCAGCGGGGACGCGCTTTCCGCCATGTGGGTTTGCGCCATCCATCAGGCCATCGTTGCCGTTCCAGTGAAATGTTGCCGTGTGGGTTCCGGCAGGGAGTGTCATTTCACGAATGACGCAGGGCCCAAACATCGGTTCCCTGCCGTATTCACCAAGGGGGATGCCTTCGCCGTGCTGGACGCGAGCCGAGAACAAGTCGGGGCCACAGCCTGGGTGCGTGTACGTCAAGGGCTCCTCCAGGGTCAATGTCACATCGAATGTGGCCCGGCCATTTTCGTCGATGGGTGAGCCTGTGACGCGAACGGACATGTCGTCCTCCACGTATGTGGTGGTAGACGCGCAGCCCGACAGCAGAAACGCCGCCGCGAGAACCATGGCAATCAGTCGCATAGCCTGTTGATGGTCGGCCCGAGTTAAAACAGCCCGTGCATCGTTTGGCGCTGGCCCAACCGCTACGAGAAGTACGACGTGAGAATCTTGCGCTCGGCCGATTTGAGCCGATTGTGGGCCGCGGCCTTGCTGATGCCAAATACCTTGGCGAGGGTTTCCAAGTTGCACCGGCGAGGGTTGTCGTAGAACCCAAGCGCGAGCCCCATCTTGACAATCTCCGTTTGCTTCGGCGTCAATTTTTCCTCGTAATCTCCGATCGGGTGGTCTTCGGGGCGGTATTCTCCCCAACGAACCAACTTCATCTGAAGGCCGGCCTTCTTGAAGGAGTCCGTGGCGGTGCGAATAATGTCGCCGATTTCCACGCTGGCGGCGGTGATGACGCCGACGGTCATCCAGCCATCCTTGATGACGATGGGGCGAAGGATGCGGTCTTCGCCAAGGCTTCGAAGTGCGCTGGTGAATGGGCCCTTCAGGAATTTCATTTTCTCCGGGGCTGGATCCACGAGCACGGACAGCGCGCTGTCGTCTTGGCGCAGCACATCGATGTTGGTGTAGAGTGCATCGAGGAGCTTGAGGAATCGTTCGGCGTCTTCCTTGCCTGCAAGCACGGTGAAGATGTTTCGAACGGGGAAGTGATCTTCATCGAACCGGATGTGGTTCATGATGACGCGAGCGTCGGGGACTTCCCGTGTAAAACCCGCTACGGGCCAGTCTGGCATCTCCAATTGAAAGAGCAGTTCCGTCAATCCCATGTTCGCAGTTGTGTCGAACATGTTCAGGTTCATAAGTCGATGTGAACCATTTCGCCTGGAGGAGAATCGATGTGACTGGGCTCATGCAGGTCAGATTGGGTCTCTGCGGGGAACTGCCCGGACATCTGCGCGGCAGGTGTCGTGGACGTGGGCGGCATGGCCGTGGCCCACTTAGGGTCGGTTTCTAAAGCACTCGGTTTAATCTAGTAACACAAATGATATTCCTACCTAGCTTGATGAGGGAATACCAGTTTCGGCTGGTGGTCGTTAACATGAAAACAATAGGAATTCTACTGATGCTGAGCTTCTCTGCCGCCCTCATGACTGCCCCCATGGCCAGTGCCAATCCCTGCAATGGCACGTATGATACCGGCTGTGAAGAGGGTGCCTACACCTGGTGCAGCCCGAACCAGTCCGGCGACCCAGGCTACCGCAGCTACACCGGTTACTGCAGCCCCGGCTACCAAGCACAACCCGTTCGCGGAAACTACTGTGCTGTTTGGATTGCTCCCCTATTGTCGGGAAGCGACTCCACGTGCATTTCCTAGAGGAGCACAACACCACCAAGTCTTCCTCCTTTTCCCAACCTTGCACGATATAGGAGCAACAAGAAACTCCCATGGCCCCTTCCCAAGGGCTCACTTTGAAGTTCAGGCCCTGTCTCGCCGCTCACATGGCCGAGAACGCAGCGGACCTCCAGGCTCAGGTCCAGCGCCTTCAGCAAATGTCCCAGCAACTCCAGCAAGCATCCCAGCAGCGCATGCAAATGGAAGCGATGCTCAATGAGGGCACCCGCGCTGTCACGGAACTGGAAGAGCTCGCCGAAGACGCCACCGTCTACCGCAACGTCGGTAGCTACCTCGTTCAAGACGCTGGCCGCGACGCCGCTGTTGCCCGCATCAAAGACGACGCGGAGACCATGGCAATCCGCATCAAGCGCACCAAGGCCCAAGAGGAACAACTGCGCGAATCCCTCGACGCCTTGCAAAACCAGTTGCAATCTGCCTTCGCAAAGCAACAGTGAACATTCCCATGGACCCATCCATTCCCGATTCTGCTTCCCCCAAGTCCGAGACCATTCAAGCGGGCGATCGCGTCCTGGCTCTCGAACCAGACACCGGTCGTCGCTGGCTCTTGCAAGTGGATGGCGGACATGCACGCAAAATCGGCGGCCTAGGCGTCGTGGACCCCAACCGATTCATCGGGCTTGCCTGGGGAGACTCCACCATCGCCGTGGGCAAGACCCTCGTGCTCCTTCGACCCACCACAACTGACCTGCACGGCACCGTGCGCCGCAAGGCCCAGACCATCGGCGCCAAGGATGTGAGCCGCATCGTGTTTGAGCTGGGAATTGGTCCTGGCGACCGCGTGCTAGAGTCGGGCATCGGATCCGGGGCAGCCACCATGGTGCTGGCCAGTGCCGTCGGCGCCAACGGGAAAGTCGTGGTGCAAGAATTGCGCGAAGACTTTGCCGAATGGGCCTCTGAAAACCTCGTCTCCGCCGGCCTCAAAGACCGCGTGGACGTGTACCTCGGAGACCTGACGCAAGGCGTTGCGGAGGGCGTTACTGGCCCTTTCGACGCAGCCCTCTTGGATCAACCCGAACCCTGGATTGCCCTGCCAAACTTTGCGCCGATGCTTGCCCGTGGCGCTCGCGTCTGCTGCTTCTGTCCCCAAGTAACCCAAATGGAAAACGTAGTTCGCACCATGGAATCCATGGGCTTTTGCGACGTGCGCGGCATGGAGTTAATCGAGCGAAAATGGGACGTCAAAGACCGACGCATTCGACCCAGCTCAGAAGGCCTTGGCCACACGGCGTTTCTGGTGTTTGGCCGATGGGTTGACGGTGCAGGCGCCCCTAGTGCCGCCCCGCCCGGCTAACCAAAACCACCCGTTTTGGCGCCATTTTGGGCATTTTTTCTTCGCCATTTTAATCCGTTTCGAACCGAGGGCCCTAAGAGGGCGTTCCTCCTGGTACGGCCGATGGCGCGTGGTGTCGCTCGTGAGTTTCTCGGCCTCCTGCAAGGCGACTCCCGGCATGCGCGAAGTCGTGCTGTCTTGCTGACGGTGTTTGCCGCCCTCCTCTTGGCCCCGGCGATCCTCTTGTGGATGCCATGGGGCATTGGGGTCCACGTAGCCGCTGTGTTGCTGGGCATCGGTCTTGGCTGGTGGAGTGGTTTGCGCGCCGTGGACGGATACGAATCAAGTCTCCGGGGCATGTGGAATCACTGGATGAAACTGGCACCCGCTTGCGAAACCGTTCCCGAATTGCACCGAAAAGTGCGCGGACGCAGCAGCCACAACCGTAGCATGGCCCTCGCGGCACTTTTGACGCTCCTCTGGGGCCTTGAAGTGATTCTCGTTGTCGTAGCCTTTGGTGGCGAACGCGACCCCATGTTCTCCATTCCCATCATCTCTGTCAACGGGCTCCTCGTCGGGGCTTTGCTTGGCCATCACCTGCAAGTGCGAACCTGGACGCGCACTTTCCACCGCTCCCTGGACGAAATGGTCCGGGATGGCGAACTCGGAGTCTGGGGGTCTGTCTAATGAAAAGCTACAGCGGTCGCATCTACCAAGATGGCGCATTGAAACCCGGCGTGCTCTGGGTTGACGACAACGGCATGATTGCCAACATCACCGAACCCGGCGACGTTGCAGACGATCACACAGACTTCGGCGACCGCGCCATTTTGCCCGGCGCCATCGATGTCCACGTGCACATGCGCGACCCCGGTGCCCCCCACAAAGAAGACCTCTACTCGGGCACCGTCTCGGCGGCCTTCGGCGGCATCACCGGTATCGTCGACATGCCCAACACCCTCCCGGCCACCACCTCCGTTCGCGCCATCCGCGACAAGCACCGCACCGCCCAAGAGAAAGTGGTCATCGACTACGGCTTCTGGGCCGGCGCCACGTGGTACACGGGTGAAATTGACGAGATTCTCAACTGGGCCATCGGCATGAAGGCCTACCTCGGCGCCACCACCGGGGACTTGTTGCTCGAAGACAGCGACGCCTTCAAGGAAGCCCTCGCAGGCTGCGGAAAGGCAGGCAAACCAGTGATTTTGCACTGCGAAGCCCAGCGCATCCTCAACCAATACCGCCGCAACGAGGTGGAACCGGGAGACCACGACCGTGCCCGGCCTGCCCTTGCTGAAGTGGAATCCATTTACGACGTGATGAAGGCGCTTCCAGGCATCAAGCCAGCGCCCACCATCCACATCGCCCACGTGGCCAGCGCCGAAGCGGTGCAAGCCGCCCTTGCTGCCAAATTTAGCCTCGGTGTTTGCCCCCACCACCTCTTGCTGACGTGGGAAGGCTGGAGCATGGCCGCGGGCTACGCCAAGGTCAACCCGCCCCTTCGTGATGCGCGCAGCCGCGACGCCATGATGGAAACCTACGCCTCCGGTCGC
>JBFJXT010000155.1:0-5344 GCA_041623015.1 Thermoplasmatota archaeon
CTCGTCCTTGGCTCTCAATCGGCCGCGAACCCCGTTTGCAACCACGAGTTTCAAGCCACGAAACCACGCATAACAAATCGCTCGAGCCGATTCCTTACTGCGTTCGGAACGGCCTACCTCGACCGTTCGGCGGATGTCGATGCAAGGACCGGCTAGTACGCCTTGGACACGCTACCGACCAACGACCAATCACCGCGGTATGTGTTCGTAGTGTCGTCACTGACGATGCGGAAGCGCCATTGGCTCTGTTCGGCATATGGACCATCTCCGATGCCGATGGTATCGACCTCGTACGTCGCGGTGTTTCCGACGCGTTCAATCGGATCCACGGCCGTGAACGCACGAGTATCAGCCCCATGGAACTCCAAGCCGAGGCGAATGCCTTCGTAGCCCGGCTCGGGCTCGGCAGTCAGTATGATGGTGACGAGGTCTGCATCAGGTGGGACGACCAATCCGTCTCGAGGTCCAAAGCCCTCGGAGTGCATTTCGCAGGAACCGTCGGGATCGGATCCGTCGCCGCCAAGGCACGCACCTAGGTTCTCCTCGATGACCACGTACGTGGCGAAGTCATCCAACAGGGGAAGCTCGGTCTGGTTGTTCCAGTGGTCTGGGTGGCCTGGGAATGCCTGGAGTTCCAACGTCTTGTGGATATCGACGGTGAGTCCAACGAAACCTCGGGGCTGCACGGCACAGTATGCTGACCTTGTGGTGGGTTCGGGCTGAACGTAGACCCAGAACTCCCAGGCCGAAAGACTCTGGTGAGGCAGGTCTGATGCGTTGTATGGAACCTCCAGGGTCACTTCGGCTCCATCTTCGAAGTCCGCGACGTAAGATGGATCGACTTGATTGGCTCGCTTGACCCACAGTTCGGCTTGCCCTGCAAAGTGATCCGGGTCCTTGGACATGGACATGACGATGTCCATCAAACCAGTAGCCTGGTACACGGTCGCGCCTTCCGGTGGCCGGAACACCTCCATCGGAGTTGCATCACAGTTCGTGACGATTGGCGTGCCAAACGATTGCTCATCTTCAATGAGGCGGACCGTCTGGGCTCCGCCCCAGTAATTGTGTTGATGGGCCACTAGGTCGGGGCGCTTATTCTCGTCGAGTGTCTGGCAGGAATAGTCGTCTGCCGATTCCACCACGCATGGCTCGTCGTCCTCGACAGTTGAATCATCAGGTTGAGAACTGGTACAACCTGCTAGGAGCACGAGGCAGGCGACCATTACGATACGCACGCCAGAAACCGCCGAGTGACCATACAAGTGCATTACGGAGGTATCCTTTGAATGAGTCCTACCGCCGAGCCCCGTACCAGCAAATCCGCCGAACCAGGCACTTAACCCGACCGCTCGCAAAGCTCGCATTTCTTGCTTCGCGAGTGACGAGTCAATTCGACCGTTATGCGGAAACACCGTGAGTCCGGCGGGTCGTGTCTAAGTTCAGAACGCGTCTCCGTTATCTGTTCATGCTGCTCGTCGTCGCGGTCATCACGGTAGCCACCCTTGCTGGCTCTTTTGCGTGTTCCATTTTCGAGGCGGCGCTTTACTCGACTCCCATCGCCCGTGTGCATGCGATGGAACGGGAGGGCAAGCCTGGTGCGGCGCGGCTTTTGCGTCTTCGTGAGTCAGTGGACGAGCCGATTGCGGCGATTTTGACGCTCAACACCATCACGCACACGGTGGGTGCCTCGGTTGCGGGTGGAATTGTGTTGCAAGCCTACGGCGACCGTGTGCTTGCCTTGTTCACGGCAGGCTTCACGCTCGCCATGCTCCTGGGCACCGAAATCATTCCGAAGACGCTCGGCGTAAGGTATGCCTCGCGCTTGGCACCTCACTTCGCTTTCCCCATTCAGGTGCTCATTTGGTTGCAGTATCCGCTGGTTCGGATGTCTGCATTTATGACGAGCCGCATGGGGGCCGGCAGCCACTTGCCAACACCCAGCGAAATGGAAATCATTTCGGTGGCAGAAGCAAGCCGGAAGGGCGGCAAAATCTTGCCTTCAGAACTGGCACTCGTGAAGAACGCGTTGGAACTAGACGACGTTCTGACTTCCGACCTGATGTTGCCGGAGAACCAAGTCGAATCCGTATCATCAGACGATTCGCTACAGGGCTTGCGGGATGCGGGAAAAGTCTGGATGCATAGCCGGATTCCAGTCACAGACGCACTCCGCTCCAATCGCGCGTCGGGTTTCGTGTTGCGGCGAGATGTATTCGACGCGCTTGCTGCGGATCAGTTTTCAGTTTCCATATCCGAGCTTCAGAAACCAGTCCTGCGCGTGGGTCTCAACATGCCCGCGAATGAGTTGATGGCCAAGCTGATAAGGCGCAGAGAACACTTGGCCGTCGTCCAGGACAAGACGGGACGATTCCTTGGCATCGTGACGCTTGAGGACGTCCTTGAGCGCCTCATCGGTCAACCGATTGAAGATGAATACGACGAGGGATGAACAGTCTCTCTTCATCCACACCTTTCAAGTGTGAAAGCGCCATTTTGAATCGCTCGGAGTCTGGAAGTTGGCATCATAATTCTGGCCATATTGTATCAGGGTCAATTCATTTCCAGCGGAATCTGTCAAGGGTTTTTGTCACGTGGGTTGTGCTTATGGAGGTGAAATTTTAGGCCCCTGGTTCCTGGAAGCACCGGCTCCTCGTACATACTTCAGGAGCCTTAGATCAAAATCATGGCCCGGTGGACATGCCACTTAGCAACCCGTGCAAGCGGACATTGCGTCTCGGCGCCGTTTAACGCAGTCATGAAACTAAGTGGCGATCTCAAATCCTGTGCGCCTTGTTACCGAATTTTAACAGCAATTTTCCCCACGGTTCGACCTTCACCCATTCGAATGAGGTGATCGGGCACTTCGGGGAGCGTGATGGTTTTGGTTCGTGGCACTTGGACGGTTCCGTCGGATACCCAATCCACGAGGGTGTGCAAGTCCTCTGCGTTTGCTTTGGCGACGGAGGTCACTAGGCGTTTTCCGTATCGTAGTTTGGCGGTTGTCATGGCGGGCAACATCAATTTCATGGAGCCGCCAACGAAGACGTATCGGCCATCTGGACGCACATGACTGAGCACTTCGTGGAATGGTCGATATGCGGCCGCGTCGAAGAACACGTCATAGGTTCCCGTCAAGGCTTGCTCGTCATAGGCCAAAATTTGGTCAACACCGAATTGGCGCACAAAGGGCACATTTTTTGCGCTGCACACCGCCGTCACTTCGGCACCGAGCGCTTTTGCCACTTGCACGGCGAATGAACCGACGCCCCCACTTGCTCCGTTGATGAGCACTTCTTTGCCTTCCGTGACGCCGCCCCAATCTCGAAGTCCTTGGAGTGCGGTGAGGCCTGCGACGGGTATGCACGCGGCTTCCTCAAAGGACATCGTGTCTGGAATTGCAACCATGTGCTCTGGCTTTACGGATCCAATGTCGCAGTGCCCGGCTCGGCTCATGGAGCCTGCTTCTGCCGTCACTCGATGACCTTGTAGGGGGCCGGTTTGGGGGATACCGGCTACGTCCGCGCCAATCACTGGGACGGGCAGCAGCCTCATGATGAACGGCTTGCCCGTCATGGCGTGCCAATCTGCTTTGTTCAAGGATGAGGCATGGATTTCCATGAGGTTCTTGGTTGGTGCTGGAATCTCTGCGAGTGTGGGGATGCCTGGAGCGCTGCGGATGACGGCTCGCACAATGTCAACATCGGGGATGGCGTACATGTCAGTTTTGCGCATGACCTGATTCGTGCTCGCTCCGTAACCCGGATTCGCACCCATGAGCCCGCCTCACGAGTATTTTGTCTTGAATTGGGCCTTGTTGGGATGATTCAAGTTTCGGATCGCGCGAGGGCAATCGGTGGCGCAGGCTCTCACGGATTCGACTTGGCCTGGTATTTTCTCAAGTCTCTTGCTGCCCCTTCTCCCTGCCTCCAGGCTTCCAGCATTCCTAGCGCCTCCTCTAGGCTAGGCTTGTGCCCATCTCCAATGTCCCACACGATGCTTTCCGTGGTGCCTGGTTCGAACCACTCACCTCGCTTGGACATGGTTGGGCGGTGGCCAGTTGATGCGATGTAGTCGCGTAAGGCGTCCACAGAAGTCCAGGCCGATAGGTTGACCAATAGTCGAGGATCATCAAATGCTGCCACGTAACTGGAGCCGCCTCCATCCTCAGATTTCAACCGCCAAAGGAATCCGGGCGCCTCGTCGGCTGCTGCATTGACCGCATCGATGCGCGAGACAAATTCTGCCATGCGCGGGTCTGCCAGGGGCCAGCGGGCCTTGGCGATATTGAGCTGAGCGATGGGCACATGGAACGCACCCTTCCTGCTGGTTTTAGAGGCTCGGCCGGGCCCAATTGGGCGGTTTCAGTGGTTTGCTCCGCTGGCTTGAGCGCCACCATTTCATAGCCTTGGGGCGGTCTTGAGCGCATGCAGCTTCGCTGGCTCGGCATTGTGGTTCTCGCTGTCCTTGCGCTTCATTCAGCAAGCTATGGCGCGGGATTCTTAGCAAACCCAGTCGAAGGGGCAGGTGAGTTTGGCGATAATTCCCCGTCAACGGAGGCTGCAGAGCGAATGGTGGGGCTGGTTGGCGTCGTTCTGTTGATTCTTGCGGCGGTGGCCGTGATTGCTGCTACGCTGTGGCTTCGGAGCCATCCTGCGGGGCCGTGGATGGCCCTCGGTATCGGCGTGGCGCTTCTTGGCATTGGCCTGTACTGGGCCGTCGTGGGGGTTGCTTGGGATGCCGGCTTCTACGGCGTGATGGGCTTGTTGCTGGCTGGCCTTGGCTACCTTGCGGCGCGCAGTCCCCTGGCCAATAAAAGTCGCGGCGAAGGCAACTGAAGCAGGCCCCTAGCGGGCCTACGGGGCAGCGGATCGTTTGCAACCGATTCCGCCGTTGCCCTGGCGACTTGCCTTTGACTTGGGCTGCCGCTGCCGGAAAAAGGCAATTTGACAATTCGCCAAGCGCGTCAGGCTTCCTGGCCCTGTCCGTCCCCTTCATCGTATCGCGAGTGGAGCTCGATGGGGTCGCGGCGGCGCAAGCGCAAATTCAGCATTTCAACGCCGAGGGCGAACGCCATGGCGAAGTAGACGTAGCCCTTGGGAATGTGTTGGTCGAAGCCTTCTGCCACAAGCAGCACTCCGATGAGCACCAAGAAGCTCAGCGCGAGCATCTTGACGGTGGGGTGGTTGTGGACGTATTCCGCGATGGGCTTGGCGGCGACGAGCATGACGCCAATGGCGATGATGACGGCGGCAATCATCACGGCAAGGATGTCGGTCATGCCGACGGCGGTGATGACAGAGTCGAGGCTGAATACGATGTCCAACAGGACAATCTGCACGAG
>JBFJXT010000156.1:0-5304 GCA_041623015.1 Thermoplasmatota archaeon
ATGGTTACCGTGCCGAAGGGGCGATTCCAGGTGCGTGGCAAGCGATTATAGAGAATCGGACGGCGGCCACATTCAACATCGTCCCTGCTTGGGCAGGGGTTCCTTTTGGACCAAAAATTGAGGCGGTCGTTGGGGTAGAGGGTAATATCACATCCCTTCGCTGGTATCTTGAATCGGAAGCGGAAGCCGCCGAAGCAGCCCCAGAGCCAATGTTTGGCAACTTCGACATTCCTGTATCTCGACAGTATCTTGGATTCAATCTGATTGGTGAGCCCGACCCGCACGGTACTCCGTTTGCCCTGTTGAAGGGGCATTTAGATTTCAAACGCGACCAGTCTGATGCGGTGGCAACGGTGAAGGACTTCTTGGATCGAGTTGCGGGGCCACATGAAGATCACCACAAATTAGCACAGGGTTATGTCGCCCACTTGCGACAGGATGGGGCCGTGATGGCCATGCCGAATGACGGCTCAAGTAGCTCCCAAGAGGTGCACACGCAGTCCGGCGACTTTCGATTGCCTGAAGTTCCCTTTGGCGTCTCCTCACAACTTGCCCTTCATGCCGCTTCAGCCAAGCTGAATCTAGACCTTTCACGAGGCCAATTTGAAGCAGAAAACTGGTCGTGGGGAATTAGCATCACCTACGCATCCAACCGCACGTTCCAACCAGATTCATCGTGGGGTGTTCGAGTGAGCCCTCTGGACGCTGTGTCAATCAAGCATGTTTCCAAAGAGCCGCTCAATGCCACGACGGTTCGAACCGCCATCAAGGGTTGGCTTGCCCAAGTGGGATGGGTCGATGTAGAGTTCTCCGAGTGGCAAATGCATACGGACGCGAGGGCGGCTGATTACTGCCCCTTCGAATTGATTGAATGACCCAGCTCACCGCATCGCTTGGAAGATTGCTCCAAACGGCCCCACGGCGTCTTGTCCGCCGTCCACGACGAGGCAAGCGCCCGTGACGAAACTGGATGCTGGGCTGGCCAGATACAGGCAGGCGTCGGCAATTTCTCGGCCTTCTGCCATGCGTGCCAAGGGAATGCTGTTGACGACGGCGTCGGCGAGGCCTAGGTCTTCTCCAAGCCGCTTCATCCCCTCGGTGCCCCCGACGGGGCCAGGGCTCACTGCGTTGCAGCGTACCTTCGGGGCCCATTCCACGGAGAGGCTCTTGGTGAGATTGAGCACGGCGGCCTTCGCGGCGCCACTGTGGCTGACGGCTGGGGCGCCGGTCCATGCGTAACCCGCGACGATGTTGATGATGCATCCGCCCTCTTCGCGGCCAAGCATCGGTTCTCCAAAGGCGCGAGTGGCATTGACCGTGCCGCCCACGACGATGTCTTGGACACTTTGCCATGCATTTTGGCTCATGGCGGAAAATGGCGTTGGGAAATTGCCGGCGGCGGCGTTCACCAATACGTCCACGGGGCCCACGTCGCGGGCAATTTCGGCGAGTCGATCCGCGTCTCGAACGTCTGCCGAGTGCCACGACACGTTGCCCTCGATGTCCTCGGCGGCGGCTCTGAGCCGGTCCTCATTTCGGGACACCAAGACCACGTGGGCGCCGTGGGCGGCGAATGCTCGACTAATGGCTAAACCAATCCCACTTGCCCCTCCTGTAATGAGGATGCATTTCGACTCAAACAAATCTTCACGAAACGACGACGATTGGACGGCCACGAGGGCGAAACGCCCCTACCATTGAAAGGTCCAAGGGTCTGAAACTGCGAGAGTCCCTTCGGCGGAGCGGTATATATCTGGGGAGTCATACGGCCACTCGTTGGCCCGACTGAACCCCGCGCAGCATCGGCTCCTCAAGCGCCATATCGACCGCTCAACGGAAGCCCTGGAAGAGGCAGATCGCCTCCTGAAAGGTCTCGTGACTCAGGAACTCGCGGACGCCATGGAAGCGGTCCAAAAGGTCCTGGAGCGCATCGATTACGAAGAGGCCCGCATGGTCGCCTTCGACCTTGCCGAACTCCCAGAGGCCCTTGTGCCTTACTTGGATAGCCCCTTTGCGCAAGCAATCTGCTTCAACCGCTTCTGCGACAACGAAGGCCTTAGCCACACGCGGGGCCAAAAAACCTGGGCCGGTGGCACCGCCGCCATCGCCGCACGCAATTTGCCGTTCCTACCGTCGGTTTTCGGCGAACTTTGGGATGAAGGCTTGTTGGACAAGACGCGCCTTGTGGCCATTGCCAATCGCAACCTCACTGATGAAGCCTACCTCGAGGTGGCAGAATTGGTGCGCACGCGCCACAAGGAAGACGTGGACGAGCGCCTGCTGAAGATGCCCGCTGGGAACCTTCGCGTGGGTCGCCGTGGCCCAGAGCAAGCGATAGAGGCTGCGGAGCGCAATGGCTGGCTCAAGGCGTTCGAGCGCGTGGAGATTGCCGAAGATTTGGTGGAAGAAGCCAACGTGGTTCCAAGTGCCGACGAAGAGCCCCAGGAAGAAACCGCAGCAGATCATGCCTTGCGTGACCTGCGCGCCGCCTTGGGGGGTGCTCGTGTGAGTGAGGAAATTGTGGCCAATTTACGCCTCAGCCCTGACCCCAATGTGCTCGTGGAGAAATTCCTCGTCGCTCACCGCAAGGCCGGAGACCCTGACCCCGAGGAAATCACGAAGACCCTGTTCTACGCCCACGCTGGGCCCATGCAGAAGCTCGTGGCGGACGATAAGCTGCTGCTGCGGCACTTCCGGCCCGTGAAGACCCAAAAGCGCGGACAACTCTTCTACCGGCTTCTGGAGGTCATCGAAGAGGCGTTGCTCGAAAAGCAGCACTTGGCCGACGTGGATGCTCGGGGCTTGTCCGAAGAAGAAGCCACGGTGGCGGTTCGCCGCGTGCTCGATGAGCTCAACAAAGATCCGAATCGATACCTCATCATTCCTGATGATTGGCTCGGGGAAGTGACCCGGCGCCACATGTACTTTGGATCACGCACCCGCAAGGAGGGTGCCGCGTACAAGTGGTTCCGCAAGATCGGTCCCATTTACTTCCTCGGCGGTCACAAGACCAGTGAGGAAATCGCCGATAAGGCCAGGCGCAAGGCAGAGAAAGCCGAAGCATAACTGGCCCACTGCTGGCGACGTGCAGAGTTTGCTTAGCGTAGCGGATGTTCGATTGGGGTGAGGCGGTTGAGTCGAACGTGGTGCGCCCGGGACTTGGCTCGGTCTGGCTTGTCTAGCAACTCAGTCCAATGGCAAAGCAGGACGTGTTGTCTACGAGGCCAATGACGCTGCCGCCGCCAAAGATGATGCCATCCACCTCAACACACTGAGCCGAGGTGTACTCCGCGGTGGCGCCCACGACGCCGCCAAAATACGATTGGAATTGGCAGGCAGGACTCAAGGGTCCCGCCTCAGCGGCGGGAGCCACGGCAATCAGAGTTAACGCTGCAAGCACGAGGAATGTACGCATGCGGACGCATCGTTTTGGCCCAGTTGAACGTGACTGGGGAGGAGCGGAAATGGAAACGAATCAGTTCGGTGTATGCAGATCTATCTCTTGCAGAATTACCGAAACAGGGCCAACCGGTGGTTGGTCGAGACATCAAAAAGGGAGGGGGAGAAGGAGTGGGGCATTCAGTGCCCACTTGCCGTGTGGCGTTCCGGCCTCAGAAGGGGCGCTCGTCGCCGTTCAAGAACGACCAGCCCTCTGGAAGGGGGAGGAAGTACGAAGTCGACACGAACAACTCGTATGGCTGCTCAACAATCAAGCCGGGATTGTCTGCAGCGTAGGTGAACGTCGTGAACCGCGTCTCCGAGGTGTAATTGAGGCCCTCGAAGGATTCAGGGAGCACCTGGGCGTAGAGGGGGCTGTTGGCAACGACCTGGCCAAAGCCGTGGTCGGCGCCACAGAATGGATCGCAGACCCAGTTGATTCCGTAGAACGTGCGGAATTGTCCGCCACCACTGGCGCTCACTTCTAGGCTGGGCTCCCAGGTTTGTTCGATGACGAACGTCTGCACGTTGGGGCTGTCCACGTACCATTCCTGGCCTGGCGCGTTGCTGGGGTTCTTGAGAACGCGCTCGCCCGGCATCACTGGGTTGGAGACACAGCCGCCGGGGTGGTTGATGAGGAAACAACTGCTGCGGGGGATACCGACACCTTCGCCGCATTCCTCGGAGTATGCACCGACGACGTTGGCGGAGCAGAAGATATTGCCATTGAATTGCTGAATGGACACGTAGGGGTCTTCAGCAATGAGGCGAGTGAGTTGGATGCGCACCGCGGGCGGGCGCGACACGCCGGCTTCGACCACGGCGCTTTGTTGGACCACGTCGTACAAGGGGTGCGAGGCGGTCAGGAAGTAGGTGCCAGCGTCAAGGCCTTCGAAAAGGAACAAGCCAGATTCGTCGGTTTCGACGGTGATGCCGAGGCCATCCACCACGACCGTGACGCCTTGAACGGGGACAATGGCTTGATCCACCACAACGCCACGAATGCCGCCGGTTGTTTCGGTCGCGTCAATGGATGGACCGTTGTCAAGTTCTTCGTCGCCTGTGCTTTCGGCGCATCCAGCTAGCACGGTGGCTCCCAGGACAAGCAGCCAGAGTATGGAAAGAATTGGTTTACCCACGCGAATCACCAGTTGACTCTTGGCGACCGACATAAGCGTTGTGCGACACCAAGGGGGCAAACAGAGGCATATCAGCGTCGGGAGCGGCCCAAATTGGGCGCTTCAAAAGGGAGGTGAAGGGGAGGAGGGGGAGGGTCGTATTGGCGGCTTACGCGACCATTTTCACGTTAGCTTCGCTGTCCTCAAAACCCAGGCAGCAGGTCTCCAGGAGCAATCGAACGACCACGTAGGGGTCCACGTTGGCGCTGGGGCGGCGGTCTTCGAGGTAACCGTAGCCTTGCTGAGCCGTTTGTAGAGGGATGCGTATGCTGGCGCCGCGGTCGCTGATGCCATAGCTGAACTTGTCCATGCTCTGCGTTTCGTGCAGGCCGGTCAGGCGCTGGTCGTTGTGGGCGCCGTAGTTTGCAATGTGGTGCTCGTGGCGCTTGCCAAGAGCTTCACAAGCTGCGGTGATGATGGCCATGCCGCCTTCGCTGCGCATTGCCTTGGTGCTGAAGTTGGTGTGCATGCCGGCACCGTTCCAGTCGCCCTTGACTGGCTTGGGGTGGACGGTGGCGCTGACGCCGAAGTCTTCACCGATGCGGTACAGGAGGTAGCGGGCGATCCAGGTTTCGTCGGCGGCTTCGAGGGCGCCTTTGCCCATGACTTGGAATTCCCATTGGCCGGGCATCACTTCGGCGTTGATACCGGTGATTCCGAGGCCGGCGGCGGCGCAGGCTTCCATGTG
>JBFJXT010000157.1:0-5275 GCA_041623015.1 Thermoplasmatota archaeon
AGGTCAACAAGGTCAGCGGTCTTGGACTCAAACGTCTCAAGGTGCTCCTCTGCTGTCTTCTTCTTGCGCTCCTGTGCCTCCGTGCGGAAGCGAACGCCACCCTCGGCGAGAATATTGCCATCCACGGTTGCAGAGGTGTACATCTCCACAGACTTGGCCTTCAAATCACCAAGCACCTGGCAGCCTTCGCCAACGATGACGTGACCCTCGCTCACAAGATCGCCTTCGACTTCGGCGTCAGGCATCAAAGTCACGTCGCCATCGGCGCGCAGGGCACCATGGATGCGGGTTCCGATGCCTAGCTCAACGTCGCCTTGAACCGTGAGGTTGCCAAGGATTCGCGTCTCGTCGCCAGCATCAAGGCCGCCCTTGACAATCATGCGCTGCAAGTCAATTTCAGATCCATCAGGGACAAACATGAACACTTCGCCAACGGCGATTTCGTCCTCATCCTCTTGGTCTTCGAGTTCCTTGAGGATGCGCTCCACTTCATCGGATTGCCCCATGCGCAGCAACTCGAGCATGTAGATGAAAATGTAAATCAGAAGCGGCACCGGGCTGCGCTTGTTGACCCAGCCCTTTGCCTTCAATTGGCCCGTGATGCGCACATCGTCGCCCACGTCCAAGTCGCCCTCCAACGCAAGGTCGCCTTGCACAAAGCAACGCTCACCCAGGTAGGCATTAGCGCCACATTCGATGTCGCCAAGGACATGCACGGATTGATCTAAGCGAAGGTCGCCGACGCACTCGACAGCTCCGCCAAGCTTGGTGCCCTGGCCCACGAAGACGCGGCCATCCGTCTTCAAGCCAAAGCCGCATTGGACATGATTGCCCAAGATCAAATCCCCGGTGGTGACGATCGTGTGTTCCTCGAACGTCGTCTTCGGGGGAAGGACCAGCGTCCGCTTGTCAAACCCCATGCAGGTGCATCCCGAGACAGCCATGTCTGGCGAAGTTTATGGAGGTTGCCGGTGCAATGGCTCCTCCAGAACGTTTATGCCCATCCTTCACCGCCTTCCCTCGTGGACCGGTTGTGGATGCGTCGCGCCGTTACGTGGACTCTCTTGTTTAGTGGCATCTTGGTTCAAGGTTGGATGTTGGTGCGATTTTCATCGGCGGGCATGGCAGCCTTCATTCGAGACCCAGCCACATTCAGTGGCCGCTGGTGGCATCAAAACGAGCCCCTGTTTGCCATGGCGGGCTATGCGACCATTGCGATTCTGACGTTCCTGCTGGCGCTGGCTTGGACCAAGGCATTGCGCGCCGCCCCCGCAAAGGCCGATGCAACCAAAGAGGAGGAAGACGATTCGGAGTCGTCGGAGGTGGAAGCCCCCATCAATTTGCCTGCTTTCTTGCGCCCCAAAACCCGCATGGTCCGACGCGGTGGCGGCCGACTTGTTGGACTGACGCTTCTGTCCGTATTGATCTTGGGCGGCGGAATTGCGCTTGGCATCTTTGAAGCGCTCCAGATGTACAAGGTGCTGCAAAATAACCAGGGCGTTCCGGCGGTCCTGCAGCGCAACAGCACCGTGTGGATTCTGCGATTGATGCATTGGGTCGCCCCTGCGGTGTTGAGCTTTGGCGCGGTGTTGTTTGGATTTACGTGGGGTCGATTCTGGCCGTTGCCCCCCGCAGAAGAAGTCGTGGTGGGCGCCCCGGCAAAGCAAGTACAGAGTGCCACCCCATCTGGCCCCGATTGGCAGACGTTCGACTAGCTGTCGCCGTCTCGCTCCACCGCACGCCCCCAACCCACGTCGAGTCCCGCACACCAGGAACGAATGCCTTCCACGAGCACCTGAGATTCATGACGGCGCCCTTCCGCCACCACATCACTGAGCGCATTTTGCGGGTGAACTGGGAAGGCCGATTGGGCCACAATGGGACCTTGGTCTAAGTCCACGGTGACGAGATGCGCGGTGACTCCAGCCACCCTCACACCCCGCTCGAGGGCTTGACGGTAGGGAACCGCCCCTGGGAAACTTGGCAGGAGACTGGGGTGAATGTTGAGAATGCGGTGGGGCCAGCGCCAGACAAAATTGGGACTCAAGATTCGCATGTACCGGGCAAGCACCACCAGATCGGCGTCTTGATCTCGAAGCACCTCCAGCATCCGGGCTTCGTGGGCCGGCTTGTCCGCATCCGGCACATGCTCGAAGGGAACACCAAATTCGTCAGCCAATGCCTTGAGGCCGGGCTTATTGCCAAGCATCACCACCACTTTGGCATCAAGCGCGCCGCTTTTGCACGCCTCAAGAACCGCCCGAGGTGCATGTTCTTCCTTCGTGACAAGCAGGCCGATGCGTGTGGCTTCGTCTGCTTCCTCGTCGGTCATGCGCAACTCCACATCCATGCCCAGTTCGGCGCCAATGGCGGCAAGGCCCGTGCGCATGGTGCCGCTGGTGTGACTGGATTTTGGCCAACTTACCTCCAGGTGCATGGTAAACAAGCCATGGGTGACGTGCTGGTCCAATTCCTCAATATTGCCACCGCACTCAAACAAAAACGAACAGATTCGAGCGATGACGCCGGATTTGTCTTGGCCAATCACTGTGACATGGGCGCGGTGGGTCACGTCGCTAGAAAAGGGCCAAGGGGTTTCAAGGCGCCGGCCTAAACCCTAGCCATGGACGGCAACACCGCCGTATCGCAAAGCCATTCAGCCATGCGTACCGAGCTTCGGGTTCAATCGGTGCTCGAAGATCGCGTCTGGGGCCTTGCAAGTGTGGCCTTGGGCCTCGTCATTTTCACCGCCGGCGCGCTCCTGCTAACGGGGCGATTTGGACCGGCCCACGAACCAGCATGGTGGGAGCAATTGAGCGGATTCATCACCATCGGCTGCACCCTGCTTGCGGTGCGATGGGATTTGTTGATGTCGCGCCACGCCATGGGCTAGGACGCGGTTCGAACGGCGCCACGAAACTTGAAGCGTGGACTGCGACAGCCAAGCAACACCAAGAGCGCCTCCGCTTCTTCCAGGAGTTGGCCAAAGGCTGGAGGCGGTGAGCGCACCTCGTCGTCATTGGTCCAACGGCCATGAACCGCCACTTCCAGTTTCACTTCCGGCAACTTGGCTGCCGCCGCAGGGCCGGTTTCGATTCCGGGTTTGAGCCAGATGCGCGCTTGCGCTGGGCCATCGCCGAGGTCTTGCACTGTGCGCACAAACACCACGGCTCCGTGGTCAATGTGCTCGAAGCTCCACCGAGGCAAGCGCACTTCACGAAGCACAGCCGTTGCCCACGTGGGCCCGCCGGGATCCAAGCTGAATCGCGCCTCGTACCCAAACCGCAGCCAGGATCGGCGCGTGGGGCGAGGGGCACGAAACGCGGGGCGGCGGGGCGCCATGGGTCTAGGCGGTGCGCACCGTGGTGTCCTTGCTCATGAACTCCACTTGCATCTTGTTGTCGAACGCACGCAAGACACCATCACGGGCACCCAGCGCGACATCCTTGGGGACAGCGAAGGTGGAGGTGAACTCGTCCACTCGAATGTCTTGGATGACGTGGTCTTGCAGGCCCGTGTTCTTTTGCACGAGCGTGTGAAGCTTGAAGGGCGTGACACCAAGGTTCTTGCCGGCGGCAAATCGAACGTGGACATTGCCGTACTTGTCAGCCAACTCGTCCCAGTCCATCTTGTGCTGGACGCGCTCCTTTCCTTGGGTGCGCTTAGGAACGGGTGCGGCCACAATGGGGCGCCCGATGAGCATCTCAATGCGCTTCAGGACCGACTTGTCGTCGAGGCCAACAAAGCTCACGGATTTTCCTTGGCGACCGGCGCGGCCCGTGCGGCCAATGCGGTGCACGTACACTTCTGGTTCCTTGTCGGGCAAGTCCCAGTTAATCACGTGGGTGATGCGGTCAATGTCGAGACCACGTGCGGCCACGTCGGTAGCCACGAGAATCTTGACCCTGCCCGCGTCGAAGTCCTCCAAGACACGCTCACGCTTGTTCTGGGGCAGATCACCGTGCAGGGCAGATGCGGCGTAATCCCAGCGGCGCAAGTCGTCCACGAGGCGGTCGCACATCATCTTCGTGGCACAGAAGATAATCATCAAGTCGATGTCTTCGGCCGGGTCGTCCATGAGCCGCGTCAGGGCCCAGTGCTTGTTGCGTCGGCCCACTTGGTAGTAGACTTGGTCAATTTGGGGAACCGTCAACTCGTCGGCGCTGACGCGGACGGTCTTGGGTTGAATCAGGAAGCGGCGGCTGAGGCTCTTGATTTCCTCAGGCATGGTTGCCGAGTACAGGAGGGTCTGGCGGTCGCGCTTGTGGGGCAATCGCTTGAGAATCCACTCCATGTCGTCAATGAAGCCCATGTCGAGCATGCGGTCGGCTTCATCGAGCACCACGTACTTGCACTGGGACAAGTCGAGGTTACCGCGTTCCATGTGGTCCATGATGCGGCCAGGGGTGCCAACCACCATGTGCACGCCTTCGCGGAATGCCTTCTCTTGCGGCTCGTAAGCGGTGCCACCGTAGACGGCGGCGATCTTGAAGTCGCGGCCCTCTGCGATGCGTTGCATCTCTTCGTAAATCTGGAACGCCAATTCACGGGTCGGGGCCAAAACCAGGCCTTGCACGTGTTCGTCGTCAGACTTGAGGTTCTCAACGAAGGGAATTCCGAAGGCGGCGGTCTTGCCGGTTCCGGTGCGGGCTTGGCCAATGATATCCTTGCCCTTGAGTGCCAGAGGAATGGTGTTCTCCTGGATTGGGGTGGGATGCTCGAAACCCATCTTGTCGAGAGCCGCAAGGGTTGTCTCGGAGAGTTTCAAGTCGGCGAAGGTCGCCTTAAGGTCCACTGGGGGTTGAACGGGGTCTTTGCTCATGCGATCACTGCCGCGTCCATCCTTCTGGCCAGGCGAGTTTTTGCCGGCCTTCAAGCCCCACGCGACGGGGGTTACGTTGATTGCGGGACTTGGTGGGTGCTTATGAAGGGGTGGGTTGAGGTGGGTGGAGGAGTGTCATTGAGTGAAATGAGTCGAGGGTGTGAGAATTGAGCCTTTCCGCGAGAACTCTCCGCGCTAAACGCCAATGGTTAATGCCCCCATCCCCCAACGGCCAACGATTTATATTTCTTATTGAGATTAGTTTCGATGGAGAATTCTGAAATTGTGCTAGAGGACTTTGTTTATTTTTACCCACATGGATTATTTTGGGAATGTTAGATTTGGCGCAATCGCAAATCGCAACAATATTCATTTTTTCCCGTAGAATTTGCACCCGCATGAGAGTGTTTAATCATTTTATGCACCTGTTAAGCTTTTTATTCATAATAGTAT
>JBFJXT010000158.1:0-5247 GCA_041623015.1 Thermoplasmatota archaeon
AGCTGCCAGGGGTGCGGACATCGGCACCGATGCCACGCCCAAAAAGGCCGCAAAGAAGCCGGCAAAGAAACCGGCCAAGAAGGATCCAAAGAAGGACTCCTAGCGAGCCCAGCGTTTCAAGCGCTGCATTTTCGCCGCTAACCGTTCGGTAAGCCTCATGAGGTGAGCGGTATCTTGGCGAATGTGACGGGTGGGTCCGAACAGCCAGCGTTGGGTAGGGTGCTGGGCAATATTGCATTGCTTAGCGCGGCCCGAGCCAAGACCACGGTGTCCATCATCGCTGTGTTGAGTCTCCTCGTTGGCGTGGGCATGGTGCAGTTGCAAACGGACAGCGACTTGCTCAAGATTTTGCCCAAGGACAACCCCACGACCCAAGCGGCACAAAACGCCAGCCAAGAGTTCAGGGGCTTCTACGATTTCGTCTACGTCTACTACAGCATTGACGAAGAAAAATGCGAAGCAATCCAAGACCAACTGCCGTTCAAATTTGGTGGACAAGAGCAAGACGCGGACGATCCCCGCTCTTGTGCAGACGTACGTGATGAAACCTACGTCCGGGCGATGGACGAATTGTGGTCCTTCGTGCAAGCAGAGATTCCCTACGCCGAATACAGCATTGATCTTAGCGGCATTTTGAAGCTCATCAATTACACCAACAGCGGCTTTGCCAACGATCAACCCCAGGGCCGCCTCGATGCGCTGCTAACGGGTGATTTTGATCCACAAAACCCCACGCCGCCCCGGGACGAATCCTATGCGATGCCTGGGACCGACTTGGTGGGGGCACTGCAATACGAAGGCGCCTGGAGGGGTGCCAACGCAGTGGATGACAGCATCAAGGACGTGGTGAGTCCCCAATTCTCCGCTGGCCGGACCCTGCTGTTCTTCGACACGAGCCAAACGGACTTGTCCAGGGTTGATTTTGGTCGCGCCGTCTATGACATGGTCGATGCCTATGAAGTGGCGATGGCGGCGTGCGACGACGAACTTGCCGAGACGCCCTGCGAATTGCGCTGGAATGTGTTCGACGAAGAAGCGGGCTTGGCGGTGCGCGGCGTTGCTGCCCTAGACGCCCATGCCAGCGATGTCACCAAGCAAGACATCAACAAATTGGCGCCGTTCATCATTTGGGCCATCGTTGTGATTCTATACGCGGCATTCCGGGATGTGCGCGTCTTGATGGTTTCTGCCGCCAATCTCTTGGTGGCGTTCGTCTGGACAGCGGGTCTCATGGGTTGGTTAGAGATTCCATTCTCGGCGCTGAACATGACCATCGTACCATTGATTCTCGGCGTCGGCATCGATTATGGCATTCACATGGTGAGTGAATACTTGGAGCACAAGAGCGACGATGCCACCAACGAAGAGGCATTCCGATTGGCAGGAAGCCGCGCCGGCATCGCCATGCTCATCTCCACCGTCACCACCAGTGCCGGGCTGTTGTTGATGATTATGTCCCCGAGCATTTTGATGGCTCAATTGGGCATCGTCAGCTCCCTTGCCCTCGCCGTGACCTTCCTGTTCACCCTTACGTTCATCCCCGCCCTGTTGAGCCTCACAAGCAGCAGCCGAGTGCGCCGCAGGCATCACGGCAGCGAATGGTTCCTTAACTTCGCCCGGGGCGTTGCACGTTACAAGGCGGTCACCATTGTCGGCCTCGTTGTGGTCAGCGGCGCTGCCTTCGCATCCATGCAAAACCTGGAGCCCGAGCCATTTGGCAATCCCGAATTGAACTACCCCGAAGGCGATCGCGTACGTGATGATAGCCAAGACATTGGCGACTTGTTCTTTGGCGGCGCCACAGACACCCAGAACAATTTCCTCGTCGTCGAAGGCGACTTGACACAACCCTTGTCCCACCAATTCCTGGACACCCTCGAAATTGGCCTCGAAGATCACGAGGACATCCAAGGCATCACTGTCACCAGCCTCACCCGCATCGTTCGCGCCTGGAAAGCCGTCGAGCAAGGCACCGCCGACGCCGTGGTGAACCAAGTGATTCTTGGCAACAGCGGCAACGAAAACCTCGAAGACATCGAGTACCCCCAAACTCAAGCCGAAATTGAGCAAACCCTGGACGACATCTTTGCCAGTCCCTTTGCCAATTTCATGACCATCCTGGTGCAGCCGGACACCTATGACTTGGGCACCGTCACTTACGACACAAGCCAGGAGCTAAGCTACGAAGAAGTGCAGCGCATCTGGGCCGCGACGTTCGAAGTGATTCACGAAACCCAACGGGAACTCTACGGAACCGACCAACGAGACGCCGCGTACACCGGGCCCCAAGCGCATCCGTTCGGAAACAACGCCTTCAGCTACCTGTTCATCGAAGAGCAACTTCCCTGGGTCAATTACGTGGCCGCCCTCGCCTTCGGCCTCGTGGTCGTCATGATTGCCGCCCTCACCCGCAACGTCCGGGCCACCGCCTGCACCGCCGCCGTCATGGCCGTGACCAGTCTTTGGTGGCTCGGCTCCCTGCCGCTGCTCGGGGTTGGTCTTTCTGTTGGTCTCATGCTCCCGCTCGTGTTCATCATGGCGATTGGCAGCGACGACGCCATCCACCTCATCTGGAACATGGAACAAACCAATGATCGAGCCAGGGTTTACCGATTCGTTGGAAAAGCGGTGACGCTCACAACGGTCACCACCTTGGCGGCGTTCATCATCTTCAGCTTCCAAACCGATCTTCTGGTCAAGCGCACACTCCTTGCAACCGCCGTGGCCGTGGTCGTCATGTGGCTAAGCACCGTCGCTGTCGTGCCTCTGTTCTACCCGCCGCCACCCGTGAACGCTCCCGCGCCCCGGCCCGAGCGACCCCGACCGGACTCTGCCCACCACCAAAAGCCAAGGGCCCAAGAAGCCCCCTTGCCCACGCCGGCCCGCACCGAAAACGAAGTGCCCTTGATTCGCGTATAACATTACGGAACGGGAAGCCAATCGTGTCCCGGTGGGATCGGTTAGCACCGGCCAAGCCAGGGCTCTCCATCTCGGGCTCCGGCCGGTTCCCGCGCCGCCCGTCTTAAGGCCAAATGAAGGTGCCCCCATGTGCTCTGGGTGATGCTTCTGGCCGGACTTGCCGCCGGATTCATCAGTGGCCTCATGGGTGTCGGCGGCGGCATCGTCCTAACGCCCCTCCTTCACTATGGGCTCAACATGTCCTGGGCCGACGCCGTGGCCACAAGCCTCCTCGTCATTGCCATCCAAGCCCCCATCGGTGTCTACCGCCACGCAAAGAAGGGAGCTGTGGACTGGCCCACAGCCGGAAGCCTCGCCATTGGAGGCTTCGTGGGTGTCGCCGCCGGAGACGTCATGCTGCCGTTCATCCCCGTCGCAGGCCTCAAACTCCTCTTTGCCGGTCTCATGGCCCTTGCCGCGTGGCGAATCATCGCAAAGCCTCCCGAACCACGCACCAATCGCCACCCCATCTGGATTCTCCTAGCAGTTGGCATCGGCGCAGGCATCATCAGTCGTCTCCTTGGCGTGGGGGGTGGAATCCTCACCGTCCCGGCCCTCGGCCTCATGGGCGTCGCCGTACACACCGCAGTGGGAAGCAGCCTCGTGCCGGTGTTTACCAACGCCGCAGCAGCCAGTGGCGCCAACCTTGCCCGTGGACTCTCCTGGAGCACCGCCCTCATCCTAGCCGCCGGCGCCATCCCCGGAACCCTGCTCGGCGTGCGCGCCGCTCACGCCCTCCCGCCCCATGGCCTGCGCCGAGTCATCTCCGCGGGCCTAGTCATCGCTGCCGGCCTCATGGCGCTGGATGCAATCACGCCATGACTCCGTCGGCACGGCTTTGAGTCTCCGGGTCCCTCAACGCCCCTCGAATGTTCAAGCGGATCCTGCTCCCCGTGGACCCCGCCCGGCCCTTCGCCGCCGCCAACGAGTACGCCGTGCAACTGGCCAAACAGTTCCAAAGTCACCTCACCACCACCTACGTCATCGACGATCAATTTCTGGGCCCCGCCCACGAAGAAGCCACCACGAGCATTGACGAAGCGCTCGAGTGGGTCGGCCAAGATGCCATGGATGACTTTGCCAGGCACCACGCCGACATTCAATGCCAAAAACTCCTCGCCTACGGCCACACCCCAACGGCGCTGTTTCAAACCGTCCTGCAAACCGGCAGCGACCTCCTCGTCCTGGGCGGCTACCACTCCAAAGCACAACCCCATGTCTGGGGCAGCACCGTGGTCGATGTGGTCCACCACAGCGAACGGCCCACCTTTGTAGTGCGCGAATCCAAAAACCTTCCCGGGCCAGGGGAATCCATCGTGGTGCCCTTCGACGGCAGCGACCGCCCCCTCGCCGTCCTGCCACGTATCTGCAAATTTGCAGCCGCCCTCGGTGCCAGCATCGACCTCGTTCTCGTTGCCCGAGTCCGTGACGCTGAAGCCGCCCAACACACCCTCAACAAAGGCGCCTGGATCGTCAAAGAACACAGCGTCCCCGTCACCACGCACCTTCTCCAGAAAACCGCCTTGCGCGGTAAAGGGCGCATCATCCTCCACCACGCCCGCGCCACCAACGCCCCCCTCATCGCCGCCAGCCGACTCGGCCGAACCAGCACCCACACTGGACGAAGTCGAACCGTAAGCTGGCTCCTTGCCCACTCCCCACTCCCGGTGTGGGTGGTGCGCACGTGACACGAACCACCATCGGAGCCGCCCTTCGCCCGCCCTGGGACCTTGAAACAGCCGCCTGGCGCAAAATCCTCGTCGGTGCCATCATCGCCACCATCCTATTCCTGCTCCCAGCACCCGAAGGCCTTGAGCGAGAAGGAAAAGACGCCCTCGCGCTGTTTGCCGTCATCATTTACTTCTGGGCCACCGAAGCCCTCCCCCTCCCCGTCACCGCCCTCGGCGCAGGCGTTGGACTCGTTCTCCTCGGCATTGTTGACCACCCCAACGAAGCATGGTCCCCCTACGCACAAGACACCATCTTCTTCCTTCTCGGATCCCTAATTCTCGCAGACGGTGTGATGAAAACCCACACCGACCGCGTCCTGGCAGCCAGGTTTCTTCGCCGCGTCGGAGGTACCACGGACAGCCTCCTGTTTGGAACCGTCGCCGTCAGCGCCCTCTCGGCCATGCTCATCTCCAACCACGCCGTCGCCGCCGTCATGCTCCCCCTCGTCGTGAGCATCCTCAGAGGCACCGGGCTCATCAAACAACGCAACATCGCCACAGCCCTCATCCTCGCCGTCGCCCTCGGAGCCGGCATCGCAGGCCTCGGCACCCCCAGCGG
>JBFJXT010000159.1:0-5238 GCA_041623015.1 Thermoplasmatota archaeon
GAGCACGGTGAGCGCTGCCCCTAACGGTACCGTGACGGTGCAAGTTGAGAACCTCATCTCCGTCATCGGCCAGCACATCATTCTCACTGTCCCCGAGCAAGCCGGCTGGGTCACGCACTTGCTCGACATCGAACCCCGCTCTGTGGAACCCGGAGTTCACCCGAAGTTTACGTTCCATGTTCAAGAAGCGCCGGAAGAAGGCGATCTTATCCTCGAGCTCACCACGGACCTTGGAGGGCGAGAGGAAATTACGGTGGCAACCAGCAATTTTGCCAGACAAGCAGACGGATCCGTCAATGAAGAAGCAGAAGCACCTGGAGACGTGGAGCCCGAAGGAAATGACAGTCCGCTCGGTATTCCCGTGGTCCTCGGCGCGCTCCTCGTAGCACTTGTTGCTTGGCACCGTCGCCGATAGTCAAGGCTCCCACCGACAAACCCTATCATCATCACATGGCTGGACCGCTTGTGGACGATGCCATCGTGCAAGCACGCCGAGTCTCAAAAGTGTATGAGACAGGGCGGCTGCGACTGGAGGCACTCAAGGGCATTGACCTCGACGTGAAGCGCGGAGAAATGCTCGCCATCATGGGGCCAAGCGGCTGCGGGAAAACGACCCTGCTCAACTGCCTCAGCGGCCTCGATGATGTGAGTGCCGGATCCGTCCAATTGGAAGGTCGAGAGATGGCCTCCATGGATGACTTGGAACGGACTCGATTGCGGTCGCGGCGCATGGGTTTCGTTTTCCAGAGCTTCAACCTCCTACCAGTGCTCACAGCCGTGGAGAACGTGGAGTTGCCCCTTTTGGTTGCGGGCGCGGACCCAAAATCCGCCGAAAGGCTGGCCAGACAAGCCCTCGTTCGTGTTGGCCTTGGAGATCACCTGCATCACCGGCCCAAGGAATTGTCCGGCGGCCAACAACAGCGCGTTACCATCGCACGCAGTCTAGTGAATGAGCCCGCAATTATCTGGGCCGACGAGCCCACGGGGAACCTCGACACGGAAACGGGCCAAGAGATTCTTGACTTAATCCATGAACTGAATGAGAAGCAGGGCCAAACCTACGTCATCGTAACGCATGACGAGGCCATTGCCCGCTCCTGTCACCGCATTGTCCACATGGAAAGTGGGCGCATTCGGGACATTGAGCAAGGGCGGGGCCGCCCGATTGAGTTGGCTGTTGCGCGTCGGTGATGCTTCGCTGCTGTAAACTCTCGAGCGGGCGCACGTGTGCGAAACTTGTGGCGGCTGCAACTTACCGTTCATGGCACTCCACAAGCCATGCCCGTGGGCACCTAGGGCATTGAGCATGCCAAATGCCAACGCAACCTGCCGCCGGGTCCTCAACACAATCCCACTGGACAATGAGGGCGCTGCAATCCGCCCGGCACTGTAGTAAAAAATCTGGGCGCACGGCCGAAGAGAACCACGTTGAGCTTTTTCCACTCACTACGAAGGTCAGCGAAACTACCTCCCCAAGACATGCCCACACACAGGGCCGTAGCACGGTTGTTGGCTTCACATGTATTCGGTGCCCTCAAGAGCCCGATTCGGATGGGCTCACCATGGCTCGCATGCGGGTTGCTGGTGTCACGTTCATCTTGGCGCTCGCCGCCATTCAGATTTGGATGGCCACCAACGCAGAAGGGAGTGGGCGCTGGTTTGCCGTCGGGACCGCCCTCGTTTTGTTGCTTGCAGCCGCATTTATTGGGCGCCAACGAGGCATCAAAGTCGCCCCCACAACGTGAACCGTTGGCCGCCGGGCTTTTATCAAGGGCCCACTTGGTCGCGCCCGTGCCCAAAGATGCTCCCGGACAACCCGAGGTGAACATCGGCCTGATTGGTCATGTTGACCACGGCAAGACCACCCTCACCAAGGCCCTTTCCGGCAAGTGGACGGACGAGCACTCTGAGGAGATTCGCCGTGGCATCAGCATCAAGCTGGGCTATGCAGATTCCATTTTCTACAAGGGCGTCGACGAAGAAGGATACGAGATGTTCACCACGCGCGTGGATGACGAGCGCGTCAAGGGCGAGCCCGAATTGCTTCGCCGCGTGAGCTTCGTGGATGCCCCCGGGCACGAGACCTTGATGGCAACCATGCTGTCTGGTGCTGCCCTCATGGATGGCGCCCTCCTGATGGTGGCCGCCAACGAGAAGTGTCCTCAGCCCCAGACCCGAGAGCACTTGATGGCGCTCGACACCATGGGCGCCAAGAACATCGTCATTGTCCAGAACAAAATCGACTTGGTCAGCGAAGAACGCGCCGTCGAGAACTTCAAGGAAATCAAGGAGTTCGTCAAGGGCACCGTGGCAGAAGACGCCCCGATTATTCCCATCTCGGCGCACCACGACGTGAACCTCGGCCAACTCATCAAGGCCATCGAGGCCCACATCCCCAGCCGGCCCCACGATCCCGAGGCGTCCCCTCAAATGCTCGTGGCCCGCAGCTTCGACATCAACCGCCCCGGCACCCCGCCCAAGAAGATTCGCGGCGGCGTCATTGGCGGCACCCTCAGCAAGGGCACCCTCAAAGTGGGCGACAAAATCGAAGTGCAGCCCGGCTTGCGCGTGGAAAAGGATGGTAAGGCGAAGTACGTGCCTGTTCAAACCAAGGTCACCAGCTTGTTCTGCGGCACCCAGAGCCTCAAGGAAGCGACCCCCGGCGGCCTCATCGCCATCGGCACCGAGCTTGATCCCAGTGTTACCAAGGCCGACAACCTCGTTGGCCGCGTCCTAGGCCACCCTGGAAAGCTGCCTGATGTGCGCGACCGTCTGCAAATGGAAGTCCACTTGCTTGACCGCGTCGTGGGTGCCAGCGAAGACACCACCGTGGAGCCCATCAAGGTCAAAGAGCCCCTGATGCTCAACGTGGGCACCGCAACCACCGTGGGCTTGGTGCTCAAATCGGCTGGCGGCAACATCGAAGCCGTCCTCAAACTCCCCGTCGCCGGTGAAGCCGGAAGTCGAGTCGCCATTAGCCGCCGCGTGGGTGGCCGCTGGCGCCTCATCGGCTACGGCGTCCTACAGTAGGAGTCTCCGTGGCTGTGTCCGGCGTCCCCGTGGTCCTGGACACCAATGCCTTGCTGCTGCCCTTTACCGACGGCACCGACATCCAAGTGGAAGCCGAAGGCATCCTTGGCGCGGTGCGCTTTGTGGTCCCAGACGCCGTGGTGACCGAACTGCAAACCCTCGCCGAGGGTCAAGACGCCACATCACGGGCCGCAACTGGCGCACTTCGGTTGCTCAAACGATTCGAACGAGCAGCCACCGACTTACCCGGAGACGACGCCGTGCTGCACGTGGCGTCACGCATGCAAGCGGCCGTTCTCAGCAACGATCGACTCTTGCAAGGGGAAGCACGCCGACGCGGCTTGGTTGTCCTTGCCAGCCGCGGCAAGGGTCGCCTGTACCGCCTAGATCAAGCCATTTCCTAATCAACGACCGCTAGGAGGCGTCGCCGGCTGAGGGCCAATGCCTTGCAATCGGGCAGCCGCTTTGCGCCGCAGAGCCGCGTCTACCAGCAGAGGCGTGACGGTGAGCAGGCAAAACAAAGCGACGGCCCGGAAAATGGGGCCCTGAACTTGGTACCAGACTCCAAAGCCTAGAGCTACGAGAATCTCCAAAATCGCAATGCGTGCCTCGGTTCGCGCGGACTCGAAGAGGATCTCAGCCTGGATGGCAGGATCCAGCTCCGACTCCTCATATCCAAGCATGGCGGTGACGCCGGGCACACTCGGGGACCGCCCCATGTGCCAAAAAGCCAATGCACTCGCGACGGTGGCCCAACCGTGGCTACAAGCATCTGGTTTGCCCGGCATGGAGAAGTGGAAGCTCCGTTCGTCGGCACTTTCGTCGGGCGTACGGATGTCCGTTTGAGTGACCTTGGGCGACACCAAGCTGAGGCCATTGGGTCCTTCTTGGACGGACAAGGCATCGATGCGGTGCTCACAAGCCCCCGCACACGGGCCCAAGAGACCGCTCAACCCCTTGCGGAAGCTCTGCAAATTCGCCCTGAGATTCGCATGGAGCTTGCCGAAATGGACTTCGGGCAATGGGAAACTCGCACTTGGGCTGAAATTGAGGCTCGCGACCCTGAATTTGCAGCAGAATGGGCCAAGGATCCCACCACCATTGCCTGCCCGGGAGGCGAGAGTGCGGGGCAGTTTGCCGAGCGTACTCAAGCAGAACTTGGCCGCATCATTGAGGAGTTTGAAGGGCGCACCGTGGCGGTGTTTAGCCATGCAGGCACCAACCGGGCTTTCCTCGCACATGCCCTGGAGTTACCCTACATGGGCGCTTTCCGTTTGTGCCAAGATTATGGCTGCCTCAACGCCGGTTCATGGAACGGCGAAGGCGCTCAATTGGCGCTGGTAAACCTTGTGCCGGGCCCCATGAGTGAAGTCCAAGGAGACGGGCAGCGCATCGAGTGATGCACAAGGAAAAGGAAGCGCGGGGAGAGGGATTCGAACCCCCGAGGACAAGTCCACCCGTTTTCAAGACGGGCGCCGTGGGCCGAGCTTGGCTATCCCCGCGTATGGTGCGCAAATTGTGCGGTTGAATTTCACCAGGCACGCGCCGAGTGAATGGCCCGAGGCCATGCAGACCCCGTGGCCTACAAGGTCGCCACCGAGCATCGGCTAAAAACCCCAATCAATGGTACGAAACAATCCCTTGGAGGGCCAATTGGTGTTGGCCTTGCGACGTGAGGCTCTGGTACCGGTACTCGATTTTCCAGGTGCCCGGGTCCGGGGCATCCACGTCGAACAGGTGCAGGTTTTGTCCCATGCTCCGGCCTTCGACGATGCGTCCATCAGGATCTCGGAGGCGCGTATCGGGATTGAGCATCAGAGTTGGATACTGTGGCCGCGTCACGCGCAATTCCAGGGCACTGGCGTTGGGGTCCACTTGGAATTCGATGAAGTGGGTCTGTTTGTGCGTCGTTGGGACAAGCGGGTCCTCGATGGAGATTTCAGAATCAAGGATGGTTGGGGGTTGCAGGACCAGAGGTAGGACGCGTTTTTCCAGTATTTTTCCGGTTTCGGCATCGATGATCAGGGTGTAGAGGGGTGGGCTGGCCACTTTGGGGTCTAGGAATGTGTCGAGGTCAGTGTAGGAGATGGCCCAGAAGTTGTCCAGTACGTCCAATTCGGCAGGACATGCCTCTTCCACTGCGAGACTTGGGAAGTAATAGTAGCTGAGTTCCCCGCCTTTGAGCTCGTCCATGTGCTGTCTGAATAC
>JBFJXT010000160.1:0-5221 GCA_041623015.1 Thermoplasmatota archaeon
GGAATTGATTGAGCCCTTAGACTCCAATTGATTGAATTTGAGAGAGAAAGGGAGAAGAATTCAGGTTTGACTCAAACGAGCTTCAGCACATCCATGCCTCGTCCAATATCTCCCGTAAACACATACTGCCCATGCACGCGAGCGTCCCAGGGGTTGGTGCCTTCGGGTTGGTATTGGTTGAGGATCGTCGGGGCGTCGATGTCCGTGAAGTCAATGAGCAGCACGCCAGCGCTGTACCATCCGATGGCGATTTTTTCTTGGCCTGGCACGAGGGTTCCAAAGTGCGCGGTGCAGTTGGGAATGGCATCGTACAGTTCGGCGGGGATGCCGGCGGGGTCTGTGGGGTTGGGGTTCACGGCGTCGGGCGTGGGGGTGACGAGGGGTGGGCTGATCCAGCTCTTGAGGACCGGGGCCGTTTCGTCGGCAAGGTCGTAGAACCAGAGGGCGCCGGTGGGGCTGCTGACGCCGTTGGTGTTGACGAGGCAACCGCCGGGTTCGCCGCCGCCGTTTTGTTCGTCGCCGATCATCAAGACGGTGGCGTCTTCGTTGACCATGGCCAAGTGGTGAAGGGTGCGCAAGGGGCTGCTGCCGAAGACGGGGTTGCCCACCACGGGGCTGTCTTGGAGTGCTTCGACGGTGGAGATGACGTGGATGCCGAAGTCACTGGCGGTGACGTTGAAGTGGTCGAGGTTCCAGATTTCGGTGCGGTCGATGCCGGCGCAGTAGGCTCGGAATTTGTCGTGGTTGACGCTTCCGAAGAAGGTGATGTCGTGGCAGCCGTGGGTGCCGTAGGCGCCGAGCACAACGGGGTTGGCGGGGTCGCGTAGGTCCACGAGTTCGTTGCTGCGTCCGAGGCCACCGCTTTGGCTGTTGAAGGCGAATTGGGTGCCGGGGACGACGGCGACGTTGTGGGCGTTGGGGACGTCCACGCGGGCGTAGAACTCGGGGATGTCGTCGGTGACGTCCCAGATGTGCATGCCGTCGGTTTGGGTGGCGAGCACCAGGGTTCGGCGGCCGTCGAAGTGGTCGATGACATCGGCGTCGCGGGCGAAGCTGGTGACGGTGTTGTTTGCTTCGCTTTGGTCCACGGTGGCGTTCCAGAGGAGGACCGGTTGTTCGGGGTTGCTGATGTCTGCGATCCAGAAGCCGAGGTTGAGGGCGCTGCCGTAGACGCGGTCGCCGAAGGCCCAGATGCCGCTGCCGCGACCCACGGCGTTGCCGTCGGGGTGGGTGAGTTGGTCGATGAATTCGAAGGCCTTCACGTCGAGGGGAATGTCCACGGCGTAGGTGGGTTCGGGGCCCTTGTAGGGTGGGTCGTCGATGACGACGAGTCCGTCGCCGCCGTCATCGTCGCTGAGGCAGCCGGAGAGCGCGGTCATGGCCATGAGGCCGATGAGGAGTATGGATTTGGGAGTGGGTGCTTGCATTGTGGTCACCTTAGATGATGCGGAGGATGTCCATGCCGCGGGCGGTGTCGCCGGTGAAGATGTGGCCCTTGTATTCTCGGGCTTCCCAGGTGTTCACGGCGCCGTCGGGGCGGTGGTGGGCGATTTGGGTAGCGCCACCGAAGTCGGGGTCGAGTTGGACGTTGCTGAAGTCCACGAGGACGGTGCCGGCTGCGTACCAGCCCATGACGAGGGCGTCGTGGCCCTCGATGAGGGTGCCAAAGTGGGTGGTGCAAAGAGACCGATCTTGGGTTTCGGTGGTGATGCTGTCCCAGTCCACTTGGAAGTAGTCCACGGGGACGGGGGTTTCGATGTCGGTGATGTCGAAGAACCAGAGGGCGCTGGTGGGGTAGTCGACGGTGCTGCTGCACATCGGGCCAGCAAGCGCACCGGCAAATTCATCGCCGAGGATCAGGAGGGTACCGTTGCGGGCATCCCAGACGCCGTGGTGGATGTTGACGAGGGGATAGTCGATCACTTGGATGATGACGGGAGCCAAGGGGTCGCTGATGTCCCAGATGGTGGTGTCGGTGACACCTGCACAGTAGGCGCGCTCCAGTTCCACGTTGAAGGTGATGTCGTGGCAGGCGGTGCTTTGGACCGTGCGGGGGACGCCCGTGGGGGTTTGGATGACGGCAGGGAACCAGAATTGGGTCACTTCGGGGTTCTCGGGGTCGGCAAAGTCAACGATGTCGATTTTGCCGGTGGTGCCGGTTTCGCCGGCAAGTTCGCCACCGGTGACCGGGCCGGGGATGTTGAGACTGATGCTGTTGTAGACGATGGTGGTTCCGGGGACGACGGCCATGTTGTGGCTTTGGACATCTCCGGTGCTCACTAGGTAGGCGGTGCTGGGTTCGGTGACGTTGACGAGTTTGACGCCTCCGGCACTGAGCACGGCGTAGGTGTTGCCGTTGGGGTGGACCATGATGTCAACGTCGCGGCTTGCGGTGTCGGGCACGCCTTCGTGGACAACCATGGGGTTGGCGGGGTCTGCGATGTCAACAATGCGTAGGCCAGCGGGGCCGGAGACGTAGGCGTAGTCGTCGTGGAGCCAGAGGCCGTCGACGCCGTCCAGGGCGATGTCGTTGACGGTGGTTTGGGTGATGAATTCCATGCCGCTAAGCACATCGGGTGCCTGTCCGGCGAGGATAGGGCGGGGGAAGGTGTCTTCGTCGCCTTGGTTTGGAATGTCTTCAGTGTCGCTAAGGCAACCTGCAAAAAGGAGGCTGGTCAGCAAAGCGCTCAACAGGAGAGGCCGCAGGGTCATCGCCTTTCCGACACTTGGACTGTTCATAGGGTTTGAGGCACTGGCGTTTGAAAATCGAGGGTGCAGCCGCGGACCAAAAGAGCCGTTATGGGGGCGGCACTCGCGACCTTGTGACCGAGCCGGAAGCGCAGCCAGGCCAATCCTTCGTGGTGCCTCGTCCTCCGGCGGCGGCGTTGGATGCTGCGGCCGCGTACCTGAAGGGCGCTGGCCTCGTCGCAGCTGGCCTCAAGGGCGACATGGAGAGATTTGGTGATCGCTTGGCGGTGCACCATGGCCGAGTTCGGACCATTGTGAAGGCGACGGAGACGGGCGATGGGGGCAGTCGGGTGGATGTAACCCGACGCGGCCAAGCTCCCCTCGAAGAGACCCGTCGTTGGCTCGTGGCGTTGGGCCTTGGCGGTTTCTTGATTGCCTGGGCATTGACGGTGTACAATGAGCGGGCGGCAGAGGCGTTGTCTCCGTTGGTCACCATGTCTGTGTTTTTCTTGGCCGTCGTGGCAGCCATTTCGGTTTTGTTTGTGGCAGATCGAAGCCTGGAGCGGCGCAGTATCAGTTTGATGCGCAGTTTGGAAGATGCGATGCGGGGAGACCCTGTGTCGGTGCTTCGTCGCGAAGTGGACGCCTTGGAGCGAAGCGGTGCCATTGCCAATGGGTTGTTGTTCTACTGTGCTGCCTTGCTTGCAGAGTTCCTGATTTTCATTATCGTGCTCTCCGATGGTGTCCGGGATGCAATCAATGAGGTAGCGGCGCTGGATTCCATGCGATTTGGATTCCTGATTCCGGTGCTCCCTGCCCTGGCGTTTGCAGTGATTTGGTTCGTGGCTGTGAATCGGGTTCACGGCCGTCGCTTGGCTACGTTGCGACTGGCGTAACCCCTCAAACGGACAAGCCCGGGGCGCGGTTCATCTCAAGGGACCAAACCTGAGGAGGGTCAATTTTCGTGCCTAGTAGTACGGGAGCATCGGCGCCAACTTGTCTTGAATCAACAGAAGGGCGCCTGCGAGAGCGATGGGATTCAGGATATTGTCCGAGGCGCTGAAAGGAACCGGCGCCAAGACATCCACCACCAAGAAAACAAAACCGCACACCAAGGCAGCCGTGAGCCCAACGAAGGGCAAAGCAAATGCCACGCTGACCAGGACGCCGGCGAGGCTTCCGATGTAGCTCTTGTTTGCGTTGTGTGGCCATTTTCGCTTGCCCCATCGCTTGCCAAAGATGGCGCTGGCACTGTCACCGAAAATGCTGACGACAAGAACAGCGACCACGGCGTAGATGCTGGTGTTCCATCCGGCAGGATCCCTCGTCAGGAGCATGATGCTGAGGGGCAAGGTGGCGGCGATGTAGTAGTGGGCGCCAAACAGGCCGTGTTCCCGTTCTCGAAGCAGGGTCGTGATGGTGCCCTTGAAGGGGTATCCCAGGTCCGGGAACCGAAGCCGGACCATTTCCACGGGGAGAAGCAAAAACAGCAAGCCCAGAAGGAGCGTCAGTGACACCACGTGCCCGGCAGCGAGGATGCCTTGATCCAGGGGGATCTCCAGGTTTGTTAGAATTTCAGGAGGCAGACGCTCCGGTTCGCGAATCAATTGGAGCGCGCCTCGAAGGACAAGCCCGCCTAGGATGAGGTAGCTGGCGATGAAGCCGCTCATCATCAAGTGGGGCGTTTTGCGCTTCTCTTCGCTGCCCAACTCGGCCATGCGCGCTTCCATCCATGCATCTTTCATGTCATGGGGAAGCATTTTTTCTGCCCATTCGTCGAGAGCGATGCGCATGTTATCGCGCCAATTTTGCAACTGCTTCTCAGCGTCGCTCAGAGTGTAGCCGAGGGTGATGATGACCCCTACGAGGCTCAAAACGAGGACCACGAGGGAGTACGGCGCAGGAAGGAGACTGGCACCTTCTTGCCAAAGCAGCACCGCAAGGCCCCCCATAACGAACGTAGCCAACAGGGACGATCCCCGGTCTTCCAGATTTTTCTGGTAGGCCCGTCGGGTGTGGCCGGCAGTGGCGATGGCATAGGCCGCAACACCTAGGGCCAGCACGCGCGCGGCGCCTAGGCTGACCGGTCCCGCGAGGAAGATGGGGTCTGCCGCCACGGGGGTTCCCATGAGCCTGATGAAATAAGTCCTACCGAAGTCATTACGGCGATGGCCGGGGCCCGCCTGAGCTCGGCGCCGTCAAATGTTCTTGTCGAAGTAGCCGGTGGTGCCGCCTTCGGGAGTGACCTTGATGGCGAGGCTGATGCCAAGGGGGACGAGCAAGATGAGGAGCACGCCCCGCCAGTCGCCCGACTCGGTGACCATGCCAAGGCCAATGATACCGAGGGTCAAGGACGAGAGCACCAGCACAACGGCAACCAGTTTTCGAACCCAGTCGAATCGATTGCGTCGAGAGGATGCCGACATGAGAACACCGGACATGAAGTGGGCCTGCGTCTCAGGCTACAAGGTCCAAACAACCCCGCGAGGAGGCTTGAACCGCTGCACCATCGCGAGCGATGATACGGAGGGCC
>JBFJXT010000161.1:0-5198 GCA_041623015.1 Thermoplasmatota archaeon
GCGGTCGCCTTTGTACATGCCGCCCACTTGGGGCACGGAGACGTGGGACTCGTCCATGATGCAGAGCCAGTCTTCGGGGAAGTAGTCGAGCAGACACCAGCCTGGGTCGCCGGCGGCGCGGCCCGAGAGCGGTTGGCTGTAGTTTTCGATGCCGCTGCAAAAGCCCACTTCTTGCAGCATTTCCATGTCGAACCGTGTGCGTTGTTCGAGGCGGGCCGCTTCCAGGACCTTCTCGTTAGATCTAAGCTCAAAGAGGCGGGCGTCCAGTTGTTCGCGGATGCGTTGGACGGCGGCTTGCATTTGGTCGTCGGGGATGACCCAGTGCTTGGCGGGGAAAATGGTGAGGCTGTCGTAGTCGTGGAGGGTTTCGCCCGTGACCAAGTGGACGCGGCGCACCGCTTCCACTTCATCGCCCCACAGTTCCACGCGCAAGGGGTGCTCGTCGCCGGGGGGCAGGATGTCCACTACGTCGCCTCGAACTCGGAAGGTGCCCGGTTTCAAGTCGGCGTCATTGCGCTCGTAGTAGATGTCCACGAGGCGGCTGGTGAGGGCCTTGCGCTCCAATTCCTGGCCCTTGTGGACCAGTAGGTGTTGTTCTCGGTAATCTTGGGGAGAACCGAGGCCGTAAATGCAGGAAACGGAGGCGACCACGATGACGTCGTCGCGCGTCATCAGGCTCACGGTGGCGGCGTGGCGCAGTTTTTCGATTTCCTTGTTCACGTCCGATTCCTTGGCGATGTAGGTGTCGGACTGTGGCACGTAGGCTTCAGGTTGGTAGTAATCGTAGTAACTGACGAAGTATTCCACGGCGTTGTCTGGGAAGAACGCCTTCATTTCTTCGTAAAGCTGTGCTGCCAGGGTCTTGTTGTGGCAGATGATGAGCGTCGGTTTTTGCACGCGCTCAATGGTCTTGGCCATGATGAACGTCTTACCGACGCCCGTGACGCCCTGGAGGGTTTGGTATCGGAGCCCCCGCTGGATGCCGTCGGCAATGGACTCGATGGCAGCCCCTTGGTCGCCGGCGGGCTCGTAGGGGCTTTGGACCCGGAAGGTCACACAGGACAGTCAGGGCGCATCGATTTAAGCGGGAGGGCGGGGGCAGGAAATCCACTCGCTCAATATGTGCCCAAGAAACGGCGACACACCAACAACCCCGCCAGAGAGGTTATGAACCATGAACGGGGCATCCAACTATGAATTTTGGATTGGCAGCGGTATTGATTTTGTTGCTAGTGCCAGTTTCAGCAGCATGGACTGATCCGATTGGAGATCATGAACTCGGTTTTCATCTTGGCTCCGTTGAGGGAATAGAGCTTGCCACCTGGCAAAATGCGGGACAGGCCGGCATGTACCCCAACGCCGACTTGACCGATTTGACGTTTTCAGAAACCCAAGATGATTTGATAATCAAGGCCACGTTCGCTGATGACGCGCCTACGGGCATTGAGCCGACAAAATTTTACTCGCTTCGCATACACTTTGACTTTGAATTGCACGGGTTCCAAATGGCCGGCCTCATGGAGCTCTACCAAAGGGAAGACCTGCAAGAATATTCATACATGGTCATCGGCATTCCAGATTCAAACGACTGGTTCTGGGGCCTCACCCCTCTGTCATTTGCCCAAGCCGAATATGACGGCGGCATGGCAACGGTTCAATTTCCAAAGGAATTGTTCAGATCACCTGACTTCAAGCCGCTTCGAGAAGGCGACGTAATTTCGAATATCCATGCCCGGGCATCAGAGGGCTCGTTCAACAACGTGATTGGAGGATTCTCCGTCGGTGGATTATGCTCTGACACGACCACCGAAAACCCGTTTCAAATTTCCAAGGCGTGCGGTTGGCGCGTAAGAGACAGTATGAATGATGGCACAGCCATGGGAGATTTTGAGATTCTTCTTACTCCTGAAGGTGTCGGCCACTTGATGACCATTGCCGAGCTTCCTTACCGAGCCAGCAACGGCTTGGCTACCACCTACGTCTACAATCTCACAGTCTTCAACTTCGATGACGAACCAGACACTGTGGCATTGCAGGCGGTGGAGGTGCCGAAGGGATGGGAAGTTCTCCACCCTGCCACCGTCCACTTTGATGGCGAAGGACACAAGTCCGTTCCGGTGGCGGTTTCGGTTCCATTTGTGCACAAGCACGGGGAATCTGAATCATTTTCTCTCCAGGCACTCAGCAGCCGCGATGCCTCCGTGGAGGTGAGCAGCCGCCTGGGCGTCTTTTTCACGGACCCGCCGCAACCTGCTGGGCACCATGATACGTTATTTTTCCACGCAGCCGAGGATAATCCCTGGTACTTATGGATGAACACATGGGAGGACGATCCGGAGGGAGAGTCTGAATTCCTTGACTCCAATGACCAATCGAACTCGCTTGTTCCCCTAGAACGGACGTCGTGGTGGCACCTGTGGCTTCGACCGGGCCGCATGATTGGGCTTGACTTTGACACTTCTGAGCCGGCCGAATTAACCGCCATCCTCCACTCTGACCTAGACCGAACCGCAACAGCGTCCGCGCAGCTGTTCGTGTGGGGCGATGAAGGGATTGCACTGACAGAGGCCATTGAAGTTGCTGTGGATTTGAAGTCGTCAAATTCAGTTGAGTTGAAGCTCTCCCTGCCGATGCTTCCGGAAGCGGACCGCCTTGAGCCGTTCTCAGGGAATTTGTTGCTTAGATTCGGCATGCAGGCGGATGATTTGCCGTTGACCGATGTTGGGTTTCTCAATCCTGAATTGAGACCAATTCGCTTGGCCGCAGAAGGAAGCAATCTGGTATTGCCCTTATTGGATTATCATGAAGAAGTGGACCTCAGCGGCTTGGACCTGAACGTATTCACCGTCGAAGCTGAGCACACGTTCAAGGAAGTCAATCCAGGTCGCACTGCGGCGTTCGTGTTCAACATCACCAATCGGTTGTCTGCCACACAAACCCTTGTGTGGACCCTGAGCGGCGACCACGCAGAGTGGGCCTCGGTAGAACCCGCTGAGACAGTTGTTCCTGGCGGCGGCAGTGGCCAGGTGGTTGTGCGGGTTCGCGTGCCGGAAACAGCAACCCTCGATGACGCGGCGGAACTCTTGCTTCGTGGAACTGTCAAGGGCGACGAGAGCCAGCAAGTGTTCGTGCGCATGAGCGCCTTGGTTTCAACCGAGGGCGACATTGCCGATGAAGAGGACGTGGCGCTGCAAGCCGCGGCCAACATCGAGGATCAAAACGAGCGCCTCGGCAAGAAGAGCCCCGTGGCACCTTGGTTGGTGTTTGCGGCGATCGGCGTGGCTCTCCTGGTGCGCCGTCGGCGATAAGTCACGCCAAGTGGGGGCGCGTCAAGGAAAGAGGGAAGGAAGAGTCAGGAAAAGGAGCGTAAGCGAGGTGGTGCTTACTTGGTCTTGAGAACCGGCAGACCGTTGGGGGTCACGACGACCTTGCGATCCTTAGGCATCTCGTAGACGGGGTCAGCGCCGCCAGCTTTGGCTTCGGCTTGGGTCTTCTTGCTGAAGTAGAACCGGTTGCCCTTCTGGTACAGCTTGTAGCCGTTGTGGGCCACGTGGGTGCGGCGCGTGGAAGGCGCGGTGTCCTTGACTGCCTTTCCGACGGGCTTGGTGTCGGTCTTCTTGGCAGCCTTGGCCGGAGGGCGGTATCCCTTGTGGCTGGCGCAGTATTTGCTGGTGTCGCGAGCGGTGCGCTTGCATTGGCCACCGGCAGCGGTGAGGGCAGCGCACTGGGCGGTTGCCTTCTTGGCGGCGGGCGCAGCAGCCTTCTTTGCAGCAGGCGCGGCGGCCTTCTTGGCGGCGGGCTTCACTGCGGGCTTGCTTGCAGGCACCGAGATGGGTGCAGGTTCGACCTCTTTCTTGTCGAGGTCGGCAGGTGGCGCGGCGGGCACTTCAGGTGCAGCGCGGCGGAACCAGTTGAGCGGGTTGAGCCAGGTCCAGAATCCCATGGTGTTCGGGCGGCTACAGAACTGTCCCTACTCAAAGGAAGCGATGCGAACAGCAGCGCTCTTGCAGACAAAATAAAGGGAAGAGGAGGTGTTGAGCGATTGCTCAGTTCTTGTGGGTGGTGCAGAATTTGCTGCGGCCCACGGAGGCGCGCTTGCATTGGCTGCCGGCCTTGGTGGTGGCGGCGCATTGCTTGGTGGTGGTTGCGGCGGTTGCCTTGGCGGCGGGCTTTGCAGCGGCAGTCTTGGTTGCAGCCTTCTTGGCCGCGGGCTCCTTCACGGGAGCAACGTCGGCTTTGCCGTCGTTGATTTCCACGTTCATGGTCTCGGTGGTGTCCTCAGTGGACTCCGTGACCGGGGTTTTGTTGCGCTTGAAGAGCTTCTGGAGCAGTCCCATATTGCACCCACAGGAAACCCTGCACTTGACCGTTTCATTTGGTCACAAGGAGAAAAGGAGGATGCCCGGAGGCGGGATCAGTCGAGCAGATCGTCTGCGTCGAATCCAAACCGCACGCCACGCAGGGGGTTGAGACGAGTGAAGAAGCATTGACCCATCATGTTAGGTCCCCAGGGCAAAGCCGCCGATGAAGCCGAGGCCGGCAAACAGGACGGCGGAGACGAGTCCCACCCATGGGAGGGCGCTGGGTACGGTTCCTTCGTTGGCGCGGGGGAGGATGAGCAGGGCTGCGAGCGCCGCGATGGAGGCGAGGACGATTCCGATGAGGAAGGTCGAGAACATGGAAGATACCTGGTTGGTGGGAGGAACAAGGGGGTTGAGGGTCCCAATGAAGGACATGGAGGAGGGTGGAAGGAGGGTGGCGACCCGATGTTTGGCCACAAGTGGCCGGGTCCAGTGGTGAGCTGGGCCGATGGTAGGTCGGTGGTTTGATGCGTTTCTCCGCGATTTCGGAGACATCGGGCCGCCGCGTGTGTCTAGGTGTGCATTGGTGTACTGCACACCCTAACCTCTACTGGGCGAGCGCGGTACTTAGGGTTGTGGCGTGTAGAAGTACGTAAGTTTTGATTTACTACATACAACTGGGGTGGTTGGAGCCCACGCTACCTTGTTCAATTGGACGAACAACCCGAGGAAACCGGAGCCCGGCGTGGCGAAGAGCGCCGCCTTGCGCGATGCTTACAGAGGGATATTGCCGTGCTTGCGCTTGGGCCCGTCCTGGCGCTTGTTTACCAGGGTTTCCAGGGTCTTGATGAGCACCGGGCGCGTCTCCTGGGGCTCAATCACATCGTCGATGTACCC
>JBFJXT010000162.1:0-5183 GCA_041623015.1 Thermoplasmatota archaeon
ACCACAAACGCGCCATCGGGCATCAGGAACGGGTGGCCGTGCAGAGGCGAGCCACCATCCCTGGGAAACACGGCGACGGAATCGCTCCACGTCTCACCATGATCGGCGCTGCGCACCGCACGGACCTCCACGCCGGAGCCCAACTGGCCGGGATCGGGCACCAAGTCGCCGAATTGAAGGTACGTCAGAAGCACCTGGCCATCGGCGCCCGCCGTGATCCACTGTCGATCGATGGCGTACCCCTCTTCGACGGGAATCGTCACCGGGGCACTTTCCCACGTGGCGCCGCCGTCCGGGCTCCGCTCGACCAAGTAATTCCCAGGGCCAACGAGACCTGCAATCCACCAATCGGTGAAATACGTCCAACCGTCCGCGCTGGTGGCCACATCAGCGTCACACGAGCAGAACGCCCCCGCGCCAGCGTCCGGCGTGGCCAACCCTTCCACCCGGTTCGGTTCGCGCAGAGCCTCCCAGGTGGCCCCGTCGTCCTGCGACCGCCACAGCCACGCCGCCCCCTCCACGATGTTGGGGCGCTCAACTGATCCCACGGGAGCGGTGAGGAAAAGGGTCCCATCGGGAAGGATCGCCATGTTAGGCTCTGCAGAACCTTCGTCTTGGGCCATGCCCACAGGGGAGCGGAGGGCGGGGAGGGCAGGCGAGTCAGGCATCGCATCGTCATGGCTGTCCCCTTGACCGGCGCAGCCTGCAAGGATCGTTGAAATTACTAAGAAACTGGTGATCTGTATTCGCATGACCGGTTGACGGTGGTGGTTGGCCATAGCATTTTGTGAGCTGCCCGGCGCGCGTTTTTGTAGGCTGATGAGGTGGCGTTTGAGACAACCAGCAGCGGTCGGGTTGAACCATTGCGCATGAAGGCGTCCGGCGGGACTCGTGCAACCAAGTCAACGATGCGGGCCCTACCTCTTGCCCGACGGGTGGCTCCAATGGATCAATGACGCCGACGGGCCGCTTGTTGGGCCCGGGCGTGGGTGGGCATCAGCGGGATGTGCGCCGGACGCGACCCGAGGCCCACAAGACCGCAATCAGACCCACGGGCAGGACGACGCCGGGCGTTGCCTTGGCTTGCGCGCCACTTTGTGCATCCAATTGCAACGAGGCGCATGCCATCCAAGTATCATAAATCCCCTGAACGTGCTTATGCCAGGGCCAAAAAATGGGATCGCGCAAGGTCAGTCCCGCCTCGGCCATGTCGCCACCAATCGTCAGATGAACATCCGCGTGATACCAACTGCCTTCGATCGTTTTTCCCAGCCGGTTCGCATCTGGAATGTCGCACAATGCCGTGTATCCCCAGAACGGGGAACCGTCGCTCCCCCCGCCCACGGTCAGGAAACTCGGAAGCGCAATGCCGGGGGCTTCGGTCGCACGCTTGAGGCACGGCATCGCTACGGGATACGCAAACTCCTCCGGAATGGGAGTCATGGGGTCCCACGAAGCCAGCACGGGGTAATCATGGAGGGCCCGCCAGTCCTCGTACGTGACAATCAGATCACGATGGTACTCCAAGAATTCGATGCCGTAGGGGTCGGAGTCCGACCATGTGTAGACTGGCTCCAGGAACCGCCCTTGATCGCCATGCCATTTGGCGTGCTGAAACATCAAATCGTTGGTGGCATCCACGCTCGCCACCAGCGGAAGCTTGGACGTGTCCTCGGTGCCGCCGTTGCGGTGGCAGCGATCGTAGACCATCGTTACCCAAACATCATGGGCGCCTCGATACGTGTCAAAGTTTTCCAGATACGAATCGAGAATCGCCATCTCGCTGACCGCCGCAGCCGAGGGAATCGCCGTCAGCATCAACACGGAAATCCACAGGAAGCCGGTACCCGCCGCGCGCATCATTGCCGGACAGACGACGGGGGGGAGTATCAAACTTCGCCACAACCCCGGCGACGACACGTCCCCGATCAGCCCCCCACCGTCAAACCCGCGCGCAGGTCATTGCGCCGACCACATGTTGAGCCGGGCAGCGGCGGGTATCGTCGAACCCTACCGCTTGTGGAAGGGGGTCTATCCAAGTACCGGCCCCCACGCCTGCCGCGCCCGCTACTCGCCGGTCCATCGCTTCAGTTTTGGAATCTGCCGGGTCAAGAACCACGCCAGAGCGCCGTTCATCCCGTCCTTCTTCATTTCCTGAATGCAGTATTTCTGGAATTTCTCGGCGGTGTCAACTTCAGGAGGACTCAGAAATGCGCCGCCTTCGTAGCACATGGAGCAATAAATTTCACTGATCGAACCATCTGCATTCGAGCCGCCACCCTTCTTGTCCTTCTTCATGGGGTATCCGCAGCTCTGGCACTGCTTGTTCATCCATTTGCCTCCCGGCGGGTGCACATGATGTAGAATTGGCTCCGGGCGACTATAAAATGAACGCGGTGGACATGCAGGGCCTAGGCCAGGACGGTGGGCTGGGCCGGGGGGCATGGGTTCAAGGCGCGCCGAGCTTCGCGCCAGGGCCGGTAAATCTGGTTCAGCACTCGGCCTGCCGACAGCTTTGTGCGCATCAAGAGTAACCACGGGCCTCAATTTACTCACCTGTCGGACACCCGGCACGATTCGCCAACAAGGAGCGAGTGATCGCTCTACCGACACGTTTCCAAATCAACACCAGGACACGTCCACGGCAGACGTACATTACCACTTGTTAGCGGGCAGAGGCTCCATCTTGTGGTTCTAGGTGGATTGCCTACGAAGCGATTCTACAGCCACCTCCATGTTCTGCGCTACATCATCGTCGGCCCAACGGTCCCAGAACTCTATGGTGGCGCTGTCCGGTTTGCTCTTGGGTGGCGAAATACGGATGCGGCTTGGCAGAATGGCCGCGTCGCCGACAACTAGGGCTTCGCCAACATCCAAAATCGGGAGGAGGTCGGCGAATCCACCGAGCGTGTCGGGCAGTAAGCGTCGAATTACGGATTGATCTTCGGCGTTGGTCAACCGCATGGATACGAAGTTGCTGCATTGGCTCAGCACAGTCCGATTAACTTCCGATGGTCGTTGACTAATAACGGTAAGGCCCACGCCATATTTGCGCCCCTCCTTGGCGATTCGTTCGAATGCAGTCAGGCTCTGCTCCAGGATGCCTGTGGCAGAACGTTCGGGAATGTACAAGTGTGCCTCGTCGCATAGAATCGCAATAGGATGCCTTGAGTCCCTAGGCGTCCATTGCTGGATGGAAAAAACTAGCCTTGCTACCAGGCCAATCACGAGCGGCAGGACATCCGACGGAACCTCGGAAAAGTCGATGACCTTGATTCCTCCCTTGGTTTTGGTGCCGGTGCTGCCCAACAGCATCGTCGCCAACCTCTCTAACCATGAGTATTCCTGTGTTTCTTCGGAGCCAGCAAACATGAACCCCAGGCGACGGTCCTCGCTTTTGGCTTGAAGACGCTGAATGAAGCGGCTTAGTTTTCCGTGAAATGGCCCCTGTTTTGCCCGACCACTAGCACCATCCACCATTTCCTCATTTTGGTCGTTTAGATCCGCAATTACCTGGGTGAGGTCGTACGGTATCGGGCTATCAATCGTGAAATGGGCCAGAACCTCGGGTTGGTTATGCTCTTCCAGGTATGTCCTCTTGGCCATCGTGACTTGTCGATTGAACACCATGGCCTGGTTTGGAGCATTTTGGTCACTGCGGTCGAGGAGCAGAGCGAGCATTTCCTCGTACGATAGGAGCCAGTATGGAAGATGGAGGACGCCGTCATCGAGGCTAAGTCCGCTCGAGAAATCCGATGGTCCAGCAACGCGGAGATGTTCAATGCCTTCGTGCTTGAGCGGGGCGTATTCACCGTGAATATCGAAAAGGAGCGCGCTTGCGTTTGGCAGGGCGGCCACTTGCTCTACAATCCGGGCGACGGTCCATGATTTTCCCGAACCTGTGCTGCCAACTACGACTGCATGCCGCTGAAAAAACCGGTTGCCGTCAATCCAGGCTGTGGCATCGCCATCAAGCGTGTAGTGCCCGAGGTTCAGCGGCTCCTTTCCCGCGGCAATTTTTTTGTTAATGGCTTGCATGAAGCGCGTGAGCCGTTCTCCTCCGAGTACGAAGCAGTCGGCGTCGATTTCGGGCACGGTTTCAAGGGTGCGGCGGAAGACATTGCTTTCGGCGCCGACTTTGTCTAGCAAAGTCCCGATAAGTGTGATCTTCACTATGTTTTCAACAACAGTCGGTTCTGGCTCCGCACCGTTTTCGTCGTCCGACGTAGCGACCAGGGCCCGTCGCATTATTTTGGTGACGAGCCCTACTAAATGCTGCCCCGCTCGCGCGCTCGTGAGCGCGACCAGTTGGTTGACTTGCATTTGCCGGAGTGCTGTTGTGTCGGCCACAGTGACCATGACGGTCCCGGTGTCTACTGCAAAAACGGAGCCAATTGCGTCGTCCTTCGAGTAGTCAAATATTGTCATGTAGATTCTCCTTCTTCATCGGTTAGCAGTTCCAAAAATGGGCCAACTTGCCACAGGTCGTGGCCGGGGAGCATCACGCCGTCGACCTGGCCGGGGTAATATGCTATTGTCCCGGTTTCTCCCTCCTCTAGCATGAGAAATTTGGGCGGGGGTGCCTGAAGAATTGCCGTACGCACGGCCGGGCTCAGCGTGCGAGTAACAACAACAATGGGTTTTGCCTGGTTTCTCGTCCGAGCCAGGATTTTCGGCTGAACGTGTTCATCATTAAAGCCGTAGCCAATGCACAGAAACCCGCTGGCTTGTTCCACAAGTCCGTCGGACGACGAGAGGGCAGTTCGGAATGGATCTTTCAAGACGGCCCTGTACTTGCTAGTGCCTGGCGTAACGACCAGCGGCTTTGTTGCTCGCGGAATCTTGCTTGCTGCAGGTCTGCCGACGAACTGGCCAGCGCCGTCCTCAAACCAATCAAGAGAACCGTGCACTTTCAAGAGTGTCACGCGCCCTTCATAGCCGGTTTGAGGGGGCGACGTTTGGGCAACCAACCGACCATCAAAACGTTGTAGCCAACCGGTCGTGGTGCCCGTTTCAACGTGCGCTCCCACATGGTTGGCTGCATACTCGACGAGGCGGTCGTAATTTGTGGTGATGGCAGCGACATGGCGGCTGGCAGTGCGCAGAAAGTGTGCAAATAACCGGGCCAGCGGAAATTCTGGATTTTGAGAGTTAAGTGTGTCAAGGAACGCCTCGTCCTTCGC
>JBFJXT010000163.1:0-5176 GCA_041623015.1 Thermoplasmatota archaeon
AGCAGAAGCGCCGCCGCCAGAATCAACAACTTTCGGTTCATAGTGAGCGCCTCCGGATGAGGTAGAATGCCAACAACAACGGAAGCAACACAAACACTCCCGGGGTGGTTTCCTCCGCCTCGCTGGCCAGCACAGTCACTCGGTTTTGCAGCGCGATCGCTGAGGACTCACTCGCGCCAGAGACTTGAACTTCCATTCGTAGCGGGTCGCCTAGCTTTGTTGCGGGCATGGTTGATTGTGTATGATACCAGCAAGCCGCGTGGCAGTCCGCGTCGGAGTCTTCGGGGGTCATCTGAATGGCTTGGCCATTGATTTTCAGTGTCACTGTGGGTGCTCCGTCGAGATTGTGTTGGAGTTTGACCCGGAGGTCGAAGGGCGTTGAGGTGCTGCCCATTTCCGGGGTGATGGAGGATTCAAGGAGGGTAATTTTGGGCGGAATCGCCAGGGTAACTTCCGTGGCGGGCCCTTCGAAGCCGGCGCCATCTACGGCGTGAATGGAATACGTTGCGTTGTGTCCACCGTTTGCAGTGGCGTCGAGGAAGGAGGTGCCGACTACATGCTTGGACCACGCATCGCCGCGACTCACTACATACGTGACTGCACCGCCGTCGTCAGTCGCCGGAGACCAATTGAGCACCACGTACGCGTCGTCTACCGTTGCCTTGAGGTTCGAAATGGCAGACGGTGGAGATGCATCTTCTGGCATGATGGTGTAGAGGTCTTTTTGGGCGATGTTTCCGGCGCTGTCTGTCACTCGGGCAGTCAACAATACGTCTCTCGACCGAGTCAAGCCAGTCAAATCGAGAGCGTGTTCTGCCGCCACCTTGGTGGCGTGGTAAATGGGCTCGCCATGGCGCAGGATTTCCAGTTGAACCGGGCCATCGCTTTCAGTTTCGATGCGCACCGAAGCGGGGCCCAGCGGCTCGATGGACGCGGCCAAAGTGGGCGGATCTGCATCGATGATCAATGAAAAGGCTCCAGGGATTCTGCCTTGCTCGCCGTAGAAATCGGTGGTAATCGCCTCTATGCTGTATGTGCCGCTCTTTGCATGTGCGGGGACGGTCCATTCGCTGGTCCAGAATCCGCCTGGCGTGAGTGGGATGGCCCCACTGTTGAATGCCGATGCGTCAATTTCGATGGCGTCGAAGGGAGTATCCACGCGCAGATTGAATGCAATCTTGGCGCCGGGGCGGGCGGCTTCAAATGGCCCGTAATCGATGCGGCCGCCGTCTTGGGCGACACTTCGGTCTGCGATGAATAAGAATGAAGTTTCACCGACGTTTCCTGCTTCATCCGCCATGGACACCGTCATGTCATGGGTGCCAAGCGTGAGTGGGGGTGTCAGGGAAAATCGAAGGGTTCGGCTAAAGCTGCCGGGGCCCAAGTTCACGGATTGAGGCGTCGTGGTGGCGCCATCAACCGTCACCATGAGCGTGGTTGGATCGACCGGTGCGCTGCCCTGGCCATTGAATACCAGCACATCAAACGTCGGGGAATCCGCGTGTACCGAAAGGCCGGGGAGCGGCCGCAACGGCACCAGCGTCGGGGCGGTGTTGTCCACGGTTATTGTAGGAGACGAACTGCTGCTGAGGTCTCGGCCACGAGCCACTTGGGCTTCTAAAATCATGACCCCGTCTCCAAGCAACTCCGTGTCCACAGAGACGACGTTGGGTCCGTGGGGTGCGTCTACGGTTGCGAACTTCTGCAATCCGCCCGTACCGTCAGCGCGTCGGGAAAACAACGTCAACGTAGCAGGCGTTGGATCGGAGCCGAGAATGGCAACATCAAGCTCCAATTCGAGCGTCCCTGAAACCACTTGGCCCTGCTGAAGGGATGTAAAGACAACGCCAACAGCCCCCGAGGTGGAGAATGGAATCAACTCAGAGAGGGTCTCTGTTCCGGCGAGGTTTTCGGAGCTGATGCGCGCAAAGTAGCTCGATGCAGGAACCAAGTTGGTCACAGTAACACTGTGTTCATGCACCAAGTCAAGTTCAATGTCAGAGGTGAGGCCGAGCGCCGCACTTCGCCCATACTCAAGCTTCGAAGTGGCCGGCTTGTCCGTGGTCCACGAGATGGTGGCCGAGTTATGGTCCACTTGATCCACATTGATATTGCTGACCGTGACCGCGGCGTCACTGATTTCGACACTCGCTAGAATAGATGCCGCGTTTCCGGCCACATCGGTCGCCGTTACTACGATGTCGTATGTGCCATCGACAACCCCAGGGGGAAGGTAGGTGGTGCAAATCCAATCCTTTGTGTTGGTAAATGTGGCCAAGTTGTTGCTACACGCCGACACGCCGAGACTGGAGTGGAGCGGTGAGAAGTCCGCCGTGGTGGTGTCCACGCGTAAATCATCCACATTCAAGTTGATGTCAACACGGGCGCCTACTCGCCCCGCTTGACGCGGGATGCCGTCCAAGGTGTACTCCGTTGGCAACACGTCGAGGGTGGGAGGTAGCGCATCGAGGATGCCGGTCTTTCGCACCGTAATGTTGTTGCCGGCGTAGTCGACTGCCTTGATGGAGTAAATGTAAATCTCCTCGTTAGCACTGCGTCCTGAGTTTGTGTCCTTCCAGTCTGAAAACTCGTAGACGTTACCTCCGATGGGAGTCATAGCAAACACATCGCCGTCGCCAAAACTGATGCTGGCGCCGCCCACGGGTCGAATGCCGGAGCCTACGTCCGTGATGGTTGCAGTGTACACAATATCCGTGATGCCAGGTCGAATGTACTGATGGCTGGCCGTGATGCTCTTAATCTCGGGGGCCAAGAAATCCACAACGACTTCTTGAGCGCCAAATTTGGTGTTTTGGCTGGAACTGAGTTTAGCCTCAACGCAAATTGGCTTGATTTCAGCGGCCTGGCACGGAGATTCGGAATTACCCAATTCATCGTACGCCACCGTGAGTAACTTGTAAGTGTCTCCCGTAGAGACGCCATCAATCGTGCTCTTGAGGCCGGTTCCACTGTCAATGAGTTTAGCAGATCCGTCACTCTTGAGGAGGAAGACATCTACGCGGTCCATGAGGCCGATTTGATCCGCTCCTAGGTTGGTTGGATCATTGTCAAAATTCCAAGGGACTGCCAATGATTGCGACCCTTGCTTGAAGTTAATTCCAACAAAGCCGTTATCCGGGAATTTCAGCCATGATGTGGGCGAGGTGCCGTCAATCAGTAAGGGACGCGGTTCTTCCGTTTGCTTGCCACCGCGATCTTCAGCCAGAAGGATGAGATTATAGAACCCATCCGGGCAAGGTATCACGTCGCCGGCGGAGTTGAATCCGCAGTTGCCATCGATGGGCTGCGTGATGGTCCTGATGCCTGGTTCGTATCCCCTTGGATGAATAACATGGGTCAAGGGACCGTCGAGGGTGATTGTCGTGAATGCCCCTTCCGCTTCTCCCGCGTTCCTGAGCGATTCAATTCTAGCGCGGTCCGCGTCGGTTAATGAGGGATCATTCACATCGGGGAAATCCAAATCGGGCGTGATGGTGTAATCAAGACTTGTAGCCTGGGCACTGTTAGGGGAAATACGGCCGTGTTCGGGCGTCAAATCGAGCTTGAGAATTGGAGGATTGTCCACCGGGACCAGGATGCCATTGCTTTCGATGGACGCTAATTTTCCATCGCCTAGACTCAACCTTGCAGAGCCTTGGACCCAATAGTCGCCGTCGTTGTAGATGAGGAACCCATCAAGATCAACGCTCGTGGTATTCCATTCAAAGAGATACACTGCTTCTCCACCCGGGTAGCGGCTCAGGATGACACTGGCGGAATGAATCGTCACCTCCTCAATGGACACATTGTAGGGATTCTCAACGAGCAATTCCAAAAACAGAGTGCCCTCTGCGTCCTCATTGGCCACATCCAATTTCTCGGTGAGTGCTTCGTCTTTCCAAATATTGAGGGTGAGCGTGACGGGTGCCAAGGTTGCCATGACGTCGGCTGGAATTGCTGCCGTCAAATCCTCTGCAAGCACCCGGTCTATGCCAATTCCATAGATGCCCTGGCCACTGGTTGGCAGGGCCATGGACGGAATACTGGCCCCGGGGTCTTGAGTCTCATTGGGAGAATCTAGAGGTGGTACCACATCCGGTCTGGTGAGATTTTCCCAGGCTTGATCCAGCGTTGGATTGGGGTTTTGCCAGGGCGGGTTGATCTCCTGGGGTGATTCGTCGTAGTAGTCGCGGTACGCCTCCGGGGTCGAATCTTGCAGATCCGGTACTTGCTCCACCGTGGTTGGTTGTTCAATGGGCCAAATCATCGATTCCACATCGGGCGCCTCGCCATCACCCGTGTATTGGCGCTCTGTTCCATTGAGGGGTGATTCCGTCTGGAATTGCTCGGGAGTAAAGTTGCTTGGCAACCGAGTGTCATTGAGGTCATGATCTTCGAACTCCGATTGCTCCCATTCCCAATTGTTATCATCAGCGGGCCTCGAAACAATGTCTCCGCTGGCACTGGCTCGGGGGCTCTTGTTCATTGAATCGTCGTAGCGGTACAGATCTTTCCCGCCGGCATCCAAGAGCAACCCAAGCAGGAAGGGGTCGGTAGGTGGGGGATTGATGGATTCTGCTTCCCACGGTACCACCCCTGTGCCATTGGGCGAACCTGGGTAACGATCGCCGCACTCGGGGCCCACGTCTTCTGGGAAGTCTTGTGTTGTTCGTGCAGGTCCAACGGTCTCGATAATAATCCATTGCGACCGGCAAGCACCGATGCCGACGGCGGTTTGCTCAACGGCTCGAGCAAATCCTTGAGATTCGGATTCTGCTTCATAGAGATCTAAACCATGGCGGTCAATGAGGGCCCCAATGGTGGGCAGGTGTGCTCGGAGCCGGGCAACAACTTGGTGTGTCCCACGCGCATATTCGCCGGTTTTGACTGCAGAAATTACAATTCCGTCATTCGTACAATACAGGTAACTCATGGCGTTTCCAGAGTCGGATGCGGCGCCGGCGCACAACCCCGCAAAAAATAGGGCACGAGGATCATTGGATGCAAATCCTTGGGCTTGGTCAATGGCGATGTAGGTATCGTGGCCAAATTGGTCCAGCAGAATGCCTTCTCCTAACCAGCCGGCTCCTTGGGAAATGGCGTTCTGAGTCACGTACCGATCATGTCCGCTAAAGTCAACAAGTACCGCTCGACCGCCTAGTTGGCCGGCGCCTTG
>JBFJXT010000164.1:0-5129 GCA_041623015.1 Thermoplasmatota archaeon
GCTCACGCTCGGGAGCGGGGGCCAAAACATGGACTGCTTGAGGTCTGTGCACGCCCAATGGGCATTGCGCTGACTACCTAGGCGAGGGTTCCGACCTTTTCGACAATGGCGTCGATGCGGTCGAGTCGTTCCCAGGGTAAGTCCACATCGGTGCGGCCAAAGTGACCGTACGCGGCAGTGGGCTCGAAGATGGGGCGGCGCAGTTCCAGTTCGTTGATGATGTCGCCGGGTGCGAAGCTGAATTCGGTGCGCAAGAGCGCCTCGATGCCAGCGGCGTCCAGTTTTCCGGTGCCAAAGGTTTCCACGTGGTAGCTCACGGGCAAAAGGCTGCCAATGCTGTAGGCCACTTGGATTTGCATCTTGTCAGCCACGCCGGCTGCCACGAGGTTCTTGGCGGCGTATCGTGCGTAGTAGGCGGCACTGCGGTCCACCTTGATGCAGTCCTTTCCACTGAAGGCGCCGCCACCGTGGGGGGCCCAGCCGCCGTAGGTGTCGACGATGATTTTGCGACCGGTCAAGCCCGTATCCGCGGCGGGGCCGCCGAGCACGAATTTTCCAGTGTGGTTGATGAAGAACTCCGTCTTGTCGCTGATCCATTCGTCGGGCAGCACATGGCGCACCACGTGTTCCTTGAGGTCTGCTTGAATGGTTTCCTGGGACACATCAGGGTCGTGTTGGGTGGCCAGCACAACGGCGTCAGAGGCGATGGGCGTGCCGTCGTCTTCGAATCGAACACTGACCTGGCTCTTGCTGTCCGGGCGCAGGTAGGAGAGTTTGCCATTGTGGCGAAGCTCCGCCATGCGGCGGGTGAGTCGGTGGGCGAGGCTAATGGGAATCGGCATGAAGTCATCCGCGCCGCCCACAGCCACGTCATTGCGCTGGGCGTAGCCAAACATCATGCCTTGATCGCCGGCGCCAATTTTGGCATCGTCGCGGACACTGGTGCCCATGGCGATATCTGGGGATTGCTCCACGAGGTCCAAGATTGGCGTCATGTGCGCGCCGTCCCACATGCCCTCGGCGTCGTTGTTGTAACCGATGCGGTCGATGGTTCGGCGGACGATCCCAGCCACATCCACGTCGTCGATTCCGGCGCAGGTGATTTCTCCGCCAAGCGTTACGCGGTTGGCCGTCACGAACGTCTCGCAAGCCACGCGACTGTATGGATCGGCGCGCAGCATGGCATCGAGGACCGCATCCGAGACTTGGTCAGCGACCTTGTCTGGGTGGCCCTCAGAGACGGACTCGGAGGAGAAAACGAAGCTCATGCAGCCCCCGGGAGCAGTCCGCCATCAAAAGGGGTTCTCAAAGTGGCCAAGTCAGCCACAAGCGGCCAAGTGGCCAGTTTTTCGGCCGGAAAGTGGCTCAAAATTGATTGCGCGGCCGGCGAAATTGATGCCTGCAAAGCGGAATCCAACCCTGATTTGGCGCCCATCGGGCGCGAGTCGCTGATTCACGTGAGGGCGATTCGTCGGAGGCGCCAAGCGGCAAATCGCCCCCACCTGCTCATCGGGCCGCCGGGACAAGTCCGATGCGGCCGGCAGATGTCGGTTTATGCACCCCCTCAGCTTGCCAAGGTTGAACCCATGTATGGCTACACTCCCCCAGCGGTCATTGCCATTGATCCGGATTACCTCATCAATTGTGGGGGATTCCAACGCATTGCATGGGCCATCCATGAACAGCTACGGCGGCGCCCGGTGTGGATTGTGGTGCAATCGTCAACCATGCTTGATGACGCCGAGCCTGAAGACCGCGTCGCCCTTCTCGAATCCTACCTCATGGAGCCCTCACGCACGCCAATTCCAAACACCTCGCCAGACGAAGGCGTGGCCATCGTGCTTCAATCTCATCTTCGCCACATGGGCGTCGAGTTGCCGATTCTCTTGGCTCCGACCCACGCCCAGCCCCACGCCGTAAAGAGCGCGCTTGTGCCTGGTCCCTGGAAAGTAGCCGCATCCATGGCCCGTATCCTTGGCGCGAGCCGTGTTGCGGCGTGGACGCCTCCCTCAGAAGCGATGCCCCGGCACATCGATGGCATTCCGTTTGATGCATCCGCCCCTGGGGGCCCAAAACTGGATGGATTGCCCATAGACGGGTAACGAAGCGACGCCGACACATTTTGAACCACGGCTCCATGCCGCGTTCGTGGTGCTAGCAAGCGAGAGCAAGGTATGGTTGACGGGGCTCGTGGTCATGACGGTCATGGTCCCTGGTGTCAGTGCAAGTGAAGCAGACATCCAAGAACCATTTACGATTGATTCAGATTTCTTGACAATGCAGGGGCCGATTAAGGCGCTCCAATCGCGCTCGGTGGCGGATTTCGTGGCCTCTGCGGCGATTGACCCTTCGCCCGTTGAAGAGATTCAACAAAAACTCAACTACGTGACGGGAACGGTTGGCAATGTGCTGACTGACCCACCCGTCTCGGTTCCCAAAGAGGTGCCTTACCAGCCACCTCAAAATTTGGAATTGGAGCACGTGAACGAGAACGAAGTGGTCCTCAACTGGGAAGCCCCGAGTTCAGAGGGCGCCACTGCGTACCTGGTTTACCGAACGGATTTGCCCAACTTTGGTGCCCTTCCTAACTCGCACCGTGCCGCTATTTCCAGCATCCCAATCCCCCGCGTAATCGCAGAATTGGAGCCCGGAATCACCAGCTACACGGACAATGGCGTGACTTTGGATACGCAACAATACGCATACTTCGTCACAGCCACTTACGACGCCCCCGCCACAAGCGGAAAGGGCCCGGAACTTGACCTCACACACGTGTTCAATCCCATGCGCAGCATGACGCTGAGCCCAACGCTCGTGGATGAAGTGGAATCGATTCCCAGCAATCTCGTCTTGACGCTGAACGCCATGCGCAACTGCCCCATGTTCGTTCTTGACTTGGACCCGATTTTCTTTGACCTCAAGGAAGAATGCTTCCTTCCGGCAGCCACCAACACAATACCCTTGCCACTGAGCAGACCAACCCAGGTGAGCTAGTGCGAATTGCTGCCGTATTTTTGGCCATTCTTTTGGCCGCCCCATTCGCAGGCGCTCAGTCTCCTGACCCACTATTTGCTGAAGTGATTTCTACCCATGATACCTACCAAATCGATGGCCAATTAGGCGCCATCCGCCTTAATCAACACGGCAGCTCCGAAGTCCCTTCACCCCTCAATTTGTTTCTCCATGCCCCCTCCCTAACGGTGCTTAATCTCACCCGTGGCGGTATCGAGGCCGGTGGCAGCATTACCTCCGATTCTCGAATAGAGTCCATGCAATTCTCCGACGCCACGGTGTTGGAAAACGAAGGACGGCAATCCAGAGACATCTCCATTCACCCCCTCAACGCCACGGTGGAAGTGAAGGACCGCACGGCAACCTTCACCCCCAGCGATCAAGAGGAAGTGGAAGGAAGCAATTTCGTCACCGTCGCCAATCACCGACTCTCATCATTGGTCGAAGACAGTGTACGCATCCAATCTCCAAGTCCCACAGTGACCATCCGAGGCGACTTCATTGTGAGTCTCTGGGAATACGACGTGCGCGTCCTCAGCGACGGCCAGCAAGTCGATGTGTCGTCCGGGCAAACCGAGTCCCTTCGACTGGACACATACAGCCCCAACGGCATGGCCACGATTCCGGGCCCCAGCACCCACAACACGACCGAGGTTCACTTGGAAGTGACTGGGGGCACCCTCCGGCTAACCCTTGGAAGTGGCAATGTGGACCTGTTCGTTACGGAGCCCAATGCCCAATTCCAATCCGCGGATCTCTTTGGCGTATCCGGAGTCCTGCCCAGAGAACTGGGCGGCTTTGACGCCCACGGAGAAACCCTGCAATTGGCCGGTGATATTCTTCTTGGCTTCAACACCCAAGCCGGTCGCTTGCTCTGGAACCTTGGCGGAAGTATCGACTCTGCCTCGCTTGATGGAAGTGCCATTGCCGTCACCACTCCCGTGGCTGGTGGCCGAATCTTCCAATCCTGGCTCCCCGTAGCCACCACCGCCACCATCGTAGGACTTGCCGCCGTCGGCTTTGTCCCCCTGTACCGCCACAACGCCCAGCGCCGCCTGGAAGACGCAGAGTTGCTGTTTGCCGCAGGCCACTTCAACGCCGCAGCAGACATGGCAAAGCCTCGGCCCATGGCGGGCGTCACGGATCAAGCTGCAGCGTTGCAGATTCAATCCCTTCTGCACGCCGGCCGTGTTGAAGAAGCCAAGAAGCTGTCCCAAAGCTCCAACATCTCCGAGCGCCGCTTGAAAGGGTTCGTAGAGCTCTACGTTGGAGATTGGGAGGGCACCTCATGACGCAGGACGCACGCACCCGACTCATGAATTTCCTGGAAAAGCGCCCAGGAAGCTGCCTTCAGGACATCGCCAATCACTTGGGAATTGCACGAACCAGTGCCATTCACCATGTGCGAATTCTTCGAGGGGACCGACAAATCGTCACACAGCGGAAGGGCCGGCGCGTCCTTCACTTTCCCACCCGCGTGGATGATCGAATCCACCGAACCATCCTTGCAACGTGGCGCCTCGATACGGCCCGTGCCATCATCGAGGAGCTAGAAAAGGACCCGCACAGTTCCTGGCGCGCCATTGCCAGAAGCCTCGACATTACCCCCCGCGCCGTGCGCTGGCACCTCCAGCGCCTCGAAGATGATGGGCTGCTTAGCATCCGCCGCACCTCGGACGGCCTGCGCCACGAAGCAATCATCCACCCAGGCGTGCGCACCATGCGCATGAATGAAGAATTGGGAAGCTGGCCGCCTGGGCGCTAACGTCCACCCATTTCTCAGCAAAACAGCAGGTTGACAGGATTCGGCTGCTGCATCACAGAATCGGTGCCCCGGGCCCATCTCCCTCATCCCTTTCTCTCTTTGTTTGCAATGAAATATGCCACACAGCCTTCTTGCAAAATGGAACAGAGCTTGGAACCGATATCCTGGAAGAAATGCAGCAAATCCTAGCCATTCCCAGCCAGACCCCCAAAGCCCTCGGTCGGCCGACGCCATCAACCGCCGTCCGACTCGTGAGGTCTCCACTACGCTCCAACCGCCGCGGGCGTTTCAAAAGTCTAGCCGCACCCCCCATTTTGAAATGGGTTCCCCTAGTTTTGAAATCCGCAGGCGA
>JBFJXT010000165.1:0-5122 GCA_041623015.1 Thermoplasmatota archaeon
AGTCTTTCCAGGTCAATTCGCTCATGCGTCTGCCTCCTTGATGAGGGTAAGCATATCGGTTGCGCGCACCGGCGTTCCGTCATAGCGAAGCACCGATTCAAGCCGATCATGCACTGGCAACTCGGATCGAATCAACCGCGCCAATTGCCCGAAGGCGTTGGCTTCAGGACAAAGAATTTGCGAGGCATCACCGAAAGCTTCCTTCACAGCGTCATGAGGGAATGGCCACAGGAGGCGAATGCCCACAACACGCACAGGCACATCTGCACGGGCGGCTGCTTCTCGGCAGGCGTCCACGGTGCTACCCCAGGACACCAACACAACGTCGGCATCCGCCTGGCCTTCGACTACGATGGGGTCTTGGCAGTCGCTCACGATGGCATCCATGCGCACCATTCGGCGCTCCACCATGGCGTTGCGAATCTTTGGATCTTCATTGGTAAAACCGCTTGGGGCGTGCTCGGTGCTGTTGCTGTAGTAGCGGCCGCCTGGCTCGCCTGGAAGCGGCACACGCATGGGCGCATCGCCTGCATCCGAGTAAGGCGCAAAGGTGCCATCCCACGCGTGACTGCCTGCCTCGGCCGTGGGCCCCGCGCGGACACCATGTCGCTGGGCTTCTTTGTCCATGTCGATGGCTGGAATGGTTTGCTTGAACAAGCTGCATTGCTGGTCCAATGCCACCATGGACGGACACCTGAACTTCTCTGCCAATCGGAACGCTTCGCTGGTTGCCACAAACGCATCTGACACATCCGTTGGGGCCAGGACCACGCGCACAAATTCACCGCTGCCGCCGTGAACCAAGTGCCACAAATCCTCTTGGCCGTGCTTCGTGGGCATGCCCGTGGACGGCCCTGGGCGTTGGCAATCCAAGATCACAACCGGGGTCTCGGTACTGCCTGCCAAACCCAGCGTCTCCGTCATCAGCGCCAAGCCGGGGCCGGATGTGGCCGTGATCGATTTGGCGCCTGAAAAGCCAGCCCCAATGCAGGCATTGAGTGCGGCAATTTCGTCTTCCATCTGAATCGCAACGCCACCCATCTCAACGAGTTTAGGAGTCAGAAATTCCAACACATCGCTAGCCGGCGTAATGGGGTAGGCCGCAGCAAAGCGACAGCCCGCCGCAAGAGCACCAAGACTAGCGGCTTCATTGCCGCTCAAAAACATCGCCGCATCCGAGGATGTATCAGGCGCTTGGAAGCGAAGGCCAAACCGCGAGGCAGCTTCATCGTGGCCCGCCTTGAGCGCCGCCACATTGGATGCCACCACGGCGTCTCCTTTTGTGGCAAATCGAGCACCCACTTGCGTCGTCAAGGCCTGAACATCCACGCCCATGAGTGCAGCCGATGCACCAAGCGCAACCATGTTCTTGGCCTTCGCCGAACCCGCCGACTTTGCAAGTTCCGTGAAGGGGAATGACTGAACCTCCGCGCCCGTGGTACTCACGAATGCAGGGACGCCTTCGTCCACGAGCAACAAAGACCCGGCGCCAAGCTTTGCATCCATGCGCGGAAGCACAGTCGCATTGAACGCCAAGGCCAAATCCACGTGCTCAGGAGGACCCAGGAATCCGCCGGGTGTCAAACGCACCGTAAACGTGGTGTCTCCGCCTCGAATTCGACTGGGAAAATCTCGCTGCGTCGTCGGCAAATGACCCATGGCAGCCAAGGCTCGAGCAAACACTTCGCCGCCCGATTCAAGGCCCTCTCCAGCGGTTCCGCCAATGGTCCAAGCAACACCGTACGCGCGCGTCACAGCCTGGCCAGAGAACGCAGAGGGATGAACGCTTGGCTTCAACCTCAATTGAAATCGAAGCATTCGCACGGGGAATACCGCCTAGGAAGGCGGGGTGATTGAATGGGAGAAGAGAACCCGCAAGGCGGGTATCTAGCATTTGCTAGGGGTTGGATACGCGATGAGGAATCGATTGGGGCCTAGTAACGGCCTTGGCCGCTGCGACCGCCGCCGCGACCTGCACCGCCGGAGCTGCGAGCACCGCCACCGCCGCCACCATGGCTGCGACCGCCACTGCGGGGACCGCCTTGACTGCTGCGTTGACCGCCGCCTCCGTGACCGCCCGGTTTTCCGCCGCCACCGTGGCTTCCGCCTTGGCCGCTGCCTTGTCGAGGCCCACGGCCACGACCGCCTTGGCCGCCTCCGCCACCGCCGCCATTGCGTTGGCGCGTGTGGCCGCCTTCGCTTTGCTCGGAATTGCCACCCTGGCGCCCTTGTCCGCCACCGTGGCCACCGGAGCGGCCCTGGTTTCGGCGAGCCGTCTGGCCGCCCGCACGAGGACTCCAACCAGAATTGTTGGCCGCCTTCATGTCAGGCATCTGAACCGGTTGATCCGGGCCACGAGGAGACTCCTCGGGAGCATCAAGAGCCGCCATGTCCAAACGGCGACCCGCGAACTTCTCAATGATGCGCAAATCTTTGTGTTCGTCACTCTGGACAAACGTGAACGCACGACCCTCCGCGCCATTACGGGCGGTGCGGCCAATGCGGTGAACGTATTGCTCCGGGTCAGGCAAATCAAAGTTGACCACGTGGGTAATGCCGGGCACATCCAAGCCGCGAGCCGCCACATCCGTCGCCACCAAAATGCGAGCTTTGCCCCCACGGTATTGATCCATGGCGCGCTCTCGCTGACCCTGAGTCATGTTGCCTTGCAGCGCCACGCTGCTCCAGCCATGACCATCCAATTTCTTCGACAATCGCTTCGCCAAGTGCTTGGTGCGCGTGAACACAACGGCGCGCTCCGGTTGCTCCGTGTGAAGTAAATGAAGCAGCACTTTCTGCTTCTCCGTCTTCTCCACCTTCGCAACGAATTGCTCCGCCTTAGGAATCGTCGTCTCGCCATCCTCCACGCGGATATTCACAGCATCCACCGTGAACTCCTTGATGAGCTTGCGAACATCATCCGGAATCGTCGCCGAAAACAACGCCGTCTGCAACGAACGGGTATTGAGCAAACTGCGCACCTTGCGCATGTCACGAACAAAGCCCATGTCGAGCATTCGGTCCGCTTCATCAAGCACCCAGAAGCCAACCTTGTCAAGGTGCAACGTGCCACGGTCCAAGTGATCCAAAAGACGACCCGGGGTAGCCACCACAATCTTAGCGCCACGGCGACCCAAGTCACTGTTTTGCTTGCCAAACCCAGCGCCACCATACACAGTGACAATGCTCAGCTTGCTTGCCTTCGCAATCTCCGTCAACACCTCAGCCACTTGAATGGCCAACTCACGCGTCGGCACCAACACCAAACCAAGCACACCCTCATGCTCAGCCCGGTACCGGTTCACCAACGGAATACCAAACGCAGCCGTCTTCCCAGTACCCGTGCGGGCCTGACCCACCACGTCCCGACCCTGAAGCAACGGCGAAATTGCCTGCTCCTGAATCGGCGTCGGCTCCTCGTAGCCCATCGCCACGATAGCGTCCAACGTACCATCTTCGATCTCGAATTCACTGAATAACATTGTATTTCCTTTGCCGGACCGTGTCGCCCAGGCCCGTCCAAAGGACGCAAGGCGGACAGCGCGTGGGGCGACCTGTCCGCGGATTGCCAGTGCTGGCTAAACCACCCCTCCCGAACAAACTAATTAACCATTGCTGTCAAGCGAATTGCAAACCCAACCCCACCCAACACCAAAACCCACGCAACAACTACCGAGGCCTTCATAAGGGGGACCCGTCTGGCCCAAAATACCGCGCTTGTGAAAGTGCGCACACCACCTAGCGGGGTGGGGTAGCCAGGAGATCCCGGCGGGCTCATAACCCGCAGATCGATAGTTCAAATCTATCCCCCGCTATTTCCCTTCAGTTTTGAATCCACGCCCCGGAAAGTTCCAGTGTGAACTGCGTGGCGTTTCGTTCCGATGTCAATCAGATTTTTTTGGGTGACAAAATATGCCACGGACGCATTCTGGTGTTCCGCTAGCCAGGGACAATGCCATTCATGCATCATTGGATCAGGCTTTGCCACATCATGACGAGGTGTTCATTGGTGGATTCTTGACTACTTAGTTAGCTCAGTCCTGGGATTATTTTGAATGGGTGGATATTCAGGAGGGTGCCGCTTGTTCGCAGGTTCGATTTTGTTGATGTAAAACTGCGGTGTCTCCGAGACTTGTTTTCTGCCCCCGATGCATCTCTCGTGCGGGGTTCAAGCAGTGCTGTATGATTCGCTGATTCCAGTTGCATTTTGGAATAATCTGCGACGAAAATATGCCCTTCCCGAAGGGACGAACCTGCCGGGCCAACAAGTGGCCAATTCACAAAATGGAGGGTTGAGTGGGAGAAGTTTGCGGCGGTCTAGAATCGGTGTGTTTGATTCTGGGTTTGCCGCTTCTGGATTGGGTTGCTAGGTGGCCTTAGCAGGTGCCGACGCGGGCAGGGGAGGTGTCGACGTACAGGAGGCTGTAGCAGTACCAGGATTCGCCGTTGCAGCGGTGGTAGGTGCGGTAGTAGACGTTGACGGGCCCGTCGATGTATTCGCGGCGTTGGTAGCAGGAGTAGTAGGTGCCGGAGTAGTCGTCGCACTCAGAGATGATTGGGTCGCCGTTTAGGGGGCTGTACACGAGAGGGTCGCAGACCGTGTAGTGGGTTGCTGAGGCGGGGGGGACGGCGAACAGGCTTACGGCTAGGAGCATGCCAAGAGGCAGAATTTTGAACAGATTGTTCATGGAATTTTGCAAAAATGGTCGTGCTAAATAGTTAACTAGCGATTTATGCAAAATTTAATTTACTTAATGGTTTAGAGTTATTCACTATTACGAGATTCGATCCATTCGTTGTCGTTCCCTTAAGCCCCAAATCCATCATCTACGCCTAGCAGACCGCCCACATGCCCCATTTCTTTGAATTGAGACGAAGACCTACCTATTCTCCCGAGCGGCAAGGCGCCGAAGCTTGCTCAATGTTCGCCCCCAAATCCCTTTACCCCATCATGCCCCCCTCCGTTTCAGGCCCCGACGATGCTCGAGTTTCACCCATTGGAGGAATCGCACGCGTCTCCAGCAACCCTAGCTTCGCACCTTCGGGCGTTTCGTGAGGTGTTGTTGGATCGTGGCATGGCGTCGATGGATGAGTATGGGGACATGCTGAAGTGGGGGTTGCC
>JBFJXT010000166.1:0-5114 GCA_041623015.1 Thermoplasmatota archaeon
AACGTCGAGGATCACCGCCATCATTGCCCTCGCGATTCTCACCTTGGCCCCCTCCGCGCCTGCCCAATCTGATGACTTAGATCTGACATGCTTTGAGCCAGGCCTGAACGTGCAATGCAACAATTTTGGCTACATCAAAATGGACAACCAACGTGACATTCGAGGCGAACCGATCCTCATCAACGTCACCGCTGCCCTCCACACCGTCCACCTAGACGCGGACGCCCGCTGGATCATGTTCTCCGTGCGCCACGCGGCCGAAGACGGTAGCAGCCCCATCTCCATTGCCCCCCTCAGTTTCACCAGCCCCTTCGGCGACATCATCACCGCAAGCGTGGACCAAGAGACCCCCAACGAGGTCAACTTCTGGGTCCACGTCATCGATGTCCCCATCGACACCCCCATGACAATTGAGGTCCTCGTCGGTGCAAGCGAACGCGGCGCCTTCCGCTTGGAAGCCTTGGTCATGGCCTTCGACCGAGCTTACGAGCCCATCAAGGACGCCGACGGCGTGGACCAATCCTTGTTTTCATTCACCCTCTTGGGTGTTAACGGTGAGACCAAGAAAACCGCCACCGCAAGCACCGGCGAGGACAAGTTCCGCGCCCCTGGAGCAGGCGCCGCCCTCGCATTTGGCGTGCTCCTTGCCACCGCCGCCGTCTTTGCTCGGAGGCGAAACCAATGAGCCGAACCGATGGACGCACGAGTCCCGTGGGCAATCAGTTGCTCGAAATCGTGCGCACCCAACCCGGCATTCACTTTCGGGCCCTCGAACGCGCCGCTGACTTGCACTCCGCCGGTCAATTGCGCCACCACGTAGATCGCATGCTGCACAAAGGAACCCTCATTGAGGTCCCCGACGGCGGATACACGCGGTACTTCGTTGCCAACGAACATGATCGGCGCTTGCGCCCTCGCCTGGCTCGGTTTGCCAGGCCGATTCCCCGTCGCATCGGCATCTTGCTCATGGAACAGACCCTGAATCGAACTGAACTTCGACACCGTTTGCGCTGCGCCGACTCCACGCTCGGATATTACCTCAAGCGGATGGAGAAGGAAGGAGACATCATCAAGTGCAAAGGCAAAACCTGCTGCCAATACAAATTGGCCGACAAGGAAGGATTGCGAGAAGTCCTCAAGGTCCCCCGGCCCGTGCTTGGCGCCATTGAACACAAGGAACACGCCACCACCCGCGCCGCTCAATCCGAGCCAAGGGCCCCACCCCAGTGGCCAAGGGCCTCCCCCGCAGCAACCCGAGACGTGGCGCCAAAACCCGCGAGCACCTCCTCAAGCCGGGACACCCCCCATGATGCCCGCAACCAGGTGACCGCCAAGGAGCTGGTCAGCCGTTGAAGGCATGGACCAAGTTCCTCCACAACGCCCAACACCGCACCACATTCTACCTCCTGCTCAACAACGCCATGGCCGCCGGTACAGGCCTCCTGTTCTGGTTCATCATGGTCCGACTCGCAGGCCTGCCCCCGGATCAAATCGGCATCGGCTACGCCATCATCGCCCTTGGCACCACCATCTCCCTCGTGTCCAAAGGAGGCCTCGATACGGCGCTGCTTCGCAACGTTCCCAAGACCAACACCAAGGAAGGGCTACGCTTGCTTGGAACGGGAATCTTCGTGGCTGCCTCTGCCGCCGTGGCGCTTTCTGCGGCGCTCGCATTGGCATCCCGATACGGTGGCCCGGTGCCGCAATTGGAGTGGGGCTGGCTTCTGGTTGCAGTGATTGCCATGTTGATGATTGGCACATCCTTGCAAGATGCCTGGTTCCTAGCTCAAGGAGACGCCAAAGCGACATTCCGTCGAAACATGGTGTTCTCCAGCGCCCGCATCGCCTTGCCCCTCCCAATCCTCGCCCTCGCGCCCCCTGAGCCGGTCCCCGTGATTTGGCTCCTGGCCCTCATCGCCGCGGCCCTCGCTGGCATCATCCTGGCTCGCCGCCGACCCCAACGAGAAGGCACCGCCGTTCCGCGCACGGAGTTCTTGCGCTGTGCCGCTCGCAACATCACCAGCAGCGCCGCCGAATTTCTGCCCGGTCTCCTGCTAGTGCCACTCGTCTTGGCCACCCAAGGCGCTGCCTCCGCCGCGTACTTTGGCATGGCCTGGACCGCCGCCGCCGTGCTACTGCTCGGCTCAGCCGCCATTGGCCGCAGCGCCCTCACCTCCATGGTGCGAGACGAACCCGCAGGCCCCGCCGTGCGCCGCGCCACTCGGCAAGCTCTCCTAGTGCTCGGCCCCGTAGCAATCTTGGGAATCGTGCTCTCTCGTTTCATCATGGGCATCTTTGGCAAAGATTACGCCACAGAATCAGCCACCGCATTCGCCATTCTCTGCGCAAGCACCCTGTTCGTGGCGCCCGCCTTCCTCTATCTCGCCTACCTGCGCGCCCAGGACCGACCCACTGCACTCGTGGTGTTCCCCCTAGCGCTCATCACGGTCCTGTTTCTGCTTGCGCCGCTGCTTGCCACCAAGTATGGGCTTGCTGGTGTCGCCATGGCCTGGCTCGGTGCAAACGTACCATTTGGATTGTACGCCGCCACTCAACTACTTCGCGTCTCCAAGGAGGTGAATGCCCATGAAGCCCCAGATCTCCGTGGTGGTGCTCACGCTGAATGAAGCCGACAACATCGACGGCTGCCTCAACGCCCTTGCCGCCCAAGACGACCAAGACTTCGAAGTGATTGTCGTAGACGCTGCAAGCACCGACGACACCACCCGGCGCGTCATGGATCAACAAACTGTGTTCCCCGTTCCCTTGCGCTTGGAAATTGCCACGCGCCGACTGGCCATTGGAGAAGCCCGGAACCTAGGAGCCCGTCTTGCCAACCATTCCGCAGTGGCGTATCTGAGCGCCGACGCCGAGCCGCAGCCCAATTGGATTCGACTGGCCAGAGAACACATGCGCCGCCACGGCATGGTGTTTGGACGGCAACTTCACACGCCCAGGCACTGGACCATTGCCGCCTGTGTCCGGGGGTTGCGCTACAATTTCCCATTGATCCCCGTAGACGATCCGCTACCTTTCGCATCCAATGTTGCAGGAGCGTTTGACAAGGAGATTCTCATGGAGCATCCCTTCGTAGACGACGCCGACGCCGCCGAAGATTTGCTGCTTGCAAAGCTCGCCCACGAAGACGGCCACACCGCCATCTACGACCCCCACATGATTGTCCGTCACCATGACGTGCAACGACTGGGCGAGGAGCTTCGAAAAGTCCGCCGAGAAGGCAAAGCGTGGGGCCGCCATCGCAAGGAACTTGGGGTGCTTGGCGACTTGCTTGCCTGGGCCGATGCCCTCGTGATTGCTGCCCCCATGGTCCGATTTTCCCCGCGGTTGCTTGGCCCCATGTACGCTGGCATCCTCCTGGCCCCTGCCATGCGACGGGCCAAACGGCGTCGCCACGCCATGCCCCCCGACACCATCATCACGGGCACCCTTGCCAGCCCAGTCTTTGACCTCGTGTTCCTGATGGAATACTTGAGGGGACTTACCCAGAAGCCCCCCGCCGCCGTTGCCACCCCGGCGCATGTCGCCGCACCCCTTGCACCGCCAGACCAGGAGACCACATCATGACCCATGCCACCGTGTTCATCATCATGGACGCCGGACGATCCGACTACGTACGCCCAGAAACCATGCCGTTCGTCCACGGCTTGTCCCAACAATCGATTCGCAGCGCCTTCGACAGTCCCCCCGGATTTGCACAACGCACGGTGCTGTTTAGTGGCCGCTACCCGGACACATCTGGCAACTTCAGCGCCTTCGTCTTTGACCCGGACGAAAGCCCGTTCAAGTGGGTGCGAAAACTGGGGCCCGCCAAAGCATTGGTCCGACCCAAGAAGGTTCTCTTTCCCACCCGCATCGCCATCAACAAGGCGACCAAATGGATCACCAAGGCATACCACACGGACCCTGCCTGGATACCGCCGAAATTCTTGCCATTCTTCCGTCCCTGCGAAGACATGCGGCCCCTGTACGAACCGGGCGCCCTAGGTGCAAGCAGCATCTTTGATTTGTGTCGCCGCCACGACTTGAAATTCCGGTACCTTGCCCACCCGGTCAGCGGCGATGACGAAGAGATCCACCAAATTCTCACGCGAGAACTTCGCTCCGGCGCCGACTACGACTTGTACGTGGCCCAATTCAGTGTCACCGACGCCAAAGGCCACACCCATGGGCCTTTCAGTGACGCCATGCAGAAAGGATTCCTTCGTGACTTGGATCAAAAAATCGCAAGCATTCACGCCGCCTTGGCTGCCGGGTACGACGACTGGGATTTGTTCTTGTGCGGCGACCACGGAATGGCGCCCGTCGAATCCAAGGTCAATGTCCTCAAGGCACTCGCCAAGGCCGACGCCAAGCCCGCCAAGGATTACGTGGTGTTTGTCAACAGCACCCTCGCCGTGTTCTGGTACCTCACCGAAAAGGGCCGAACCGCCATCGAGTCAGTGCTCCCCAACATTCCTGGAACTCATGTGGTGGATGAAGTGGAGCGCAAAGAACGCCGCATTCCCATCGACCGACAATGGGGAGACCGCATGCTCGCCGCTGAGCCAGGCATTCTGTTTTGGCCCGATTACTTCCACGTCACCGACTCCAAGATTGTCGGCATGCACGGATACTTGGACAAGACCGAAGAATCTCTCGGCATGGGCATTATTGCCAGCAACAACGGCCACACCAAGAGCCGCAACGCAGGCGACCGCCCCCTCGTGGATGTGTTTCCTACCCTCTGCGATTTGCTGGGCGTCCCGATTCCGCCCGGCCAGGAAGGCACCAGCATCCTCGATGAGTCCATGCCAGAACCGGAGCCTGAGCCCATGTCCGAATCGTCGCCCGAGCCGCTTGCCAAGGCGCCCGAGCCAAACAACGGAAAGCCGCAAAACAAGACGCCCGCCGCGCCCGAGCCAACACCTGCAAACGTGGAAGAGACCGATGAACTGGTTGCCCCAGCAGCCGCCGCAGAAAAACGCTTGTGTGCTCCGGGGCACCCCGCGCGACCGCGGACGCTGCGATCAGAGCGAGACCGAAAATCGTCAGGCGGCGGAACATGGGGCGGTACTCAAAGCCGGTAAAGACATCCAGGCTCTGAGCAAGCGCGC
>JBFJXT010000167.1:0-5104 GCA_041623015.1 Thermoplasmatota archaeon
GAGCCAGAGAACGCCATCGTTGTGTACGACGGCAAGTGCAAGCACCTGGGTTGCACCATTGGTTGGAACGGCGACCTCGGCGGCTCCTTGGATGTCCCTGACTACGATGAAGATGGCTTCAACGACGGTCGTGTGCTGTGTCCTTGCCACCAAGGCCAGTACGACATCTACAACCTCGCCTTGAACGTGCCCGGCACCCCGCCGCCCTCCCCTCTCAACGTCATCGAATTCGATGTCAAGGGCTGGACTGATGAATCCACCGGCACCGCCTACACTGAAGTGGTGCACGGCGAAGTGAAATACATTCAAAATGGGCCCTTGGAGGCAGACGGCGCCAGCAGTAAGGCTCCCTCGGGCACCTCATTCCAGATTCGCACCCAAGGATGGTCCAACGCATGAGCGAAGAACGAGCCCACAAGCAAGGCAAGCGTGCCTATGAGGAACTTGCCAAGCAGAAGAAGCTCGGCTTCCTCGCCCGCTTCTACCTGATGATGCTCGCGTACCTGGATGACTCCATTCGGATTCGCAACCACATCGAGGCCGCCAAGCGCGCCAGCCTCAGCATCAACCGTGAGCTGCCTCGCAGCCACACAGAGCGCTACAAGTTGCGCACCATTTGGTACTGGTATCCCCTGTACTGCCTGGGTGGCTTGGCCTTCGTGTCGTTCCTGATTTTGACAATCAGTGGCGTCATCCTCGCTCTCTACTACATCCCCCACTACGAGCCGCAGGAAGTGTTCACTGCTCGCGACTCGGTGGATTTCATCATGAACGACGTCACTCTCGGGTACGTGCTTCGTGGCGTCCACCACTGGGGAGCCCACTTGATGGTCGCCTGTGTGTTCCTACACATGATGCGCGTCTACTTCGTGGGCGCCTACAAGAAGCCCCGCGAGCTCAACTGGGTGCTCGGTGTGGCCCTCTTGGGTATCACGTTCTTCTTCGCCTACTCTGGCTACCTCTTGCCCGCCGATCAACTGGCCATCGCAGCAGCGACCATTGGTCAGAATATGTTCGGCAGCATTCCGGTGCTCGGCGAAATCTTGTCTAAAATCATGTTCAGTGGCACAGACATCAATGCGGGCTTGATTCCCCGTATGTATGTGCTGCACGTGTGGGTCCTGCCGTTCATCTTGTTCGGCCTCATGGTCTTGCACATGTTCATCGTATGGCTGCAAGGCATGGCGGAGCCCCACTGATCGGAGGTGTGATGATGAAAATCGGCGAACTCACCAACCTCTACATTCAAGCCAAGGAGAAGCTGGAAGCCCAGCGCGGACCTCCTAAGAAACAGAAGGCAATCGAAGGCATCTCGCTCATGGATGAGCTGGTGCGCGACGCCGCCATCATTTCTTTCATGATGGGGACCATCTTCTTGATGATCGCCATCGCCGGCCCGCCCCTCCACGCCGCGTACGACATGACCAAGCCGCCCACGTTCGTCAAACCGGACTGGTACCTGCTCTGGTCTCTTGGACCCATTTTCCTTGCGAAGTGGCCCATCGCCAACCCGCTCCCCTGGGGCCCTGACCCCCTCATCGACACCAAATTCCTCGGCACCATCCTGGTGAACGTGGCGTTCGTGTTCTTGATGATTATCCCCTTCGTGGCAGGTCGCGGCAAAACCAAGCGACCCATCGAGGATCCCATGCCGTTTGCTTGGGGTATCTTCGGCTTGGCGTTCATGTACTGGATGAGTGTCGTTGGCATTGCGGACGTGATTTACGCCTACGAAGTGCAGCCTCTCAAGGGTGTCCTTCACTGGCTCGCGGAAAGCGGCGTCACGCCCAGCCCCTCGGAGCTGATCAACTGGCTCGGCATCGTCACCCTCTGGCAAAGCCTGATGGTGACCTGGATGGCGTACTGGTTCCTCACGCGCCACAAGCCCCGCTACGAGTCCAAGCTCAACGCGACCTACTACAAGGTTCGCTGAGCGGATTTTTCCCCTTCCCCTTTCTCTTCCCGTCTTGTTTGATTTTGGTCCGCGGCGCTTGAAGGCCGTGTGAGTTTGTACCCCGTCGTATGCGTGCGAGCAGCACAAGCAGCCCACCAATCGGTAAGCATATGCATAACTAACAACACCAACTAATGTGTAAGTATATGCTTACGCAACCGGATCGCCTTGACGCTGCATTTGCAGCGCTTGCCCATCCCGTTCGACGCGCCATCGTGGAACGCTTAGCTGCCGGCCCCGTGAGCGTAGGTGATCTCGCAGAGCCCCACGCCATGAGCCGCCCCGCTATCTCCCAGCACCTGCGGGTCCTCGAAGAAGCCGGCCTTGTGTCTCGAACCAAGGACGGCCGCGTACACCGATGCTCATTGGAGGTCGCACCCCTTTCCGACATCTTCGGGTGGGTCGTGCAGTACCGCATCTTCTGGGAATCCGTTCTCGATCACATCCAACAAGAGGTAGAATCATGAGCCTAACACACACCGAGCCAAGCCTAGCCATCGAACGCACCATGAAGGCCCCCGCCGAGCGCATCTACGAGGCGTTCCTAGACCCCGAGATCATGGCAAAGTATCAGACGCCCCCAGGAACTGAATTCATCCTGGAAGCGTTTGACGCGCGTGTCGGAGGCACCGGGCGCTACGCGTTCAAGGGCGAGCAAGGCGGAATGACGTTCGATGTCAAATTCATCGAGCTCGTCGAATTCACGACCATCCACCACACATACAAGATCGACATGCCGCCTCCGATGGATGCAGACATGGAAATCAAAATCACCCTCACCGAAGGCCCCGAGGGCACCAAGGTTCTCTTTGAGCAATGGGGACTCCCGGCACCGATTCCCGTGGACGGCGCCAAGGCAGGTTGGACCGGCATGATCGACCGGCTCCAAGCACTCGTCGAAGCCTAGCCGCGCTCTTGCCTTGCTTCGCGGCGGCCCTACTTTTCAGCGACGACGTACATACACTGAAGCAAAAGCGGCCTCTCTGGCCCATCGTTGCAGCCGTCGCCTTCCATGAGGTAGGCAATGTGGGCGCGGCCGGCGTCGTCGTGTTGGAGGGAGATGAATTCGATGAATTGGAAGGATTCGACCGGCTCGGTGATTCCGCCTGCAAAGACAAGGGGCATTTCGGCGTGGGCGTCCACGCGAGCCATGGTAGGGATCATGATTTTGGGCGCGGCGACGCGACCGTCATTCAAAGTGGCGGGAAGAAAAGGATGAGAAGTGCGCATTGGGCGGTGGTCGCGGGGTGCCTATTCGACAGGCTCAGCGATGATTTCCACGACGGGTAGGGTCGGGCCACTGGATTGGCTCCACACATGCAATGGGGTTGCGCGGTCGGTGGGGAGGTAGCCTCCGTGGAAGGTCACCATGTGGGCGCGACCATCGGGGCCAGCCGCGGCGCCTTGAACGTGCGCGGACGGCGCAGGGCCTCCTTCGATGACTCGGCTTGCGTTCTCCACAACAGGCGCTCCATTGGCATCCACGAAGACATGGGCCACGTACCAATCGGTGCCAGATTCACCGATTTGCGCCCAGGTCAACAGGGCACCAGGGCCGTTCATGTTGCCATCCATGTAGATGCTGGTGGAAGGGCTCGACAAGCGGATGGTGCGCGTAATGAAGGTCTCACCGTCGTCTTGGCTCACAGCCAATTGGATTTGGCCCGTGCGCTCTCCTTCGGCATTTTCCTTGGTGTTGTTGCGGATTCCTACGAACATGCTGCCGTCTTGATCAAAGACCACTTGTCCGTAGTTGCTGGTGCCGCCGCCGGTGTTGGTGTTGTTGAAGACCGTCACTTGTTGGACGTTCATCACGTCTCCATTGTGGCCCTTGACAATAACAAGCTCATTTCCTTGGACTTGAGGCACGGCGAAGAAGTGGTCATCGCGCATGTCCGGGATGCCGGGAATCGCTCCGCTGCCGGCACCGGCACACAGGTTCCATGTTGCGCCAGTGGGGCCCACGGTTGGGCCTCCAATGGGCAAGGGCTGAGGAACATCCATGATACCCACTTGCACGGGGCCACCGCCGGGGTTGTTCACAAGGAGCAGCTTATCATTGCCATATGCTGCCCATGGGCGGTCGTTCAGGTTGAGAAGACTGCACGAACTTTGTTCGCCGGCAACCACATCGACGCGGGCCGTCATGCTCTGGGCCAAATCGTATGCGTCTGGATTGTGGTAGCAGTGGTCGCCTCCGTCGTTGCACCAGCCGTTGATAGGGAAGGTCAGAAGGGTGATGTCAACGCCCCAGAGTTGGCCATTGTCGCCAGCCACGAGGAAGATTTCGTCACTGGGCGGCGGGGTTGCGCCGTGTATGTCGGCAGGCATGGTTGCAGTCATGAGGAAAGGCAACTGAGCCCACGTTGCTCCGTCGTCCTTGCTAAAGAACACGGGCGCTCCCGTCGTGTCCACTCCAATGGTGTGGCCGGTCACGTAAATGACGCCAGAGTCCGACACTTCCATGGTCGGTTCGTAAAGATCGTTGGTGTAGCCGATGGCTGCATCCACAATCGATTCATTGAGTCCGATGGTGTTCAAGACTTCAGCATCGACAATCCAGGATAGGTTGTCGATAATGTCGGCAACGAGTGCATCGTCGGGGTCGGTTGCATCATCAAGGCAGCCAGAGACTGAGACCAATAAGGTCACAATCGCCAAGCCCCAAGCGGAAAATTCCAGGCGCATGACGCCTCCACGTCACAATCGGAGCCAAAAGTGTTGTCGAGTCGGATTGACCGCACCCATCAAGCAAGCGATAACAAAGCAGCATCAATTTGCTGCTGAGCTTCCAATATCACTTGATTCAATGTCACGGGCCCACGTTTTACAAGTGGCTCCGACGGCACATCGGTTCGTTGCCACGTGGTAAACACATCATCTGTTGGCCCATCAATTTGTTCAAACAAGCTGATGGCAAAGCCTGGCGGCTTGGTGACCCCGTGCGGTTGATTTGCAGGCAAAATGTGGGTTTGGCCCGCCACGGTTGGAGCCTGCGCGTGCGCCGTGAGCGTGGCACGACCCTCAGGATCTCCAAGGGCAGCCCGCTGCCAAATTCCTGCATCATCTGCCACAAAATCATACAAGTGGTGGTCTAGGGCACCCACGAGAACATGGCTTTGGACAACGCCCGAGTGTGTGTGCACCCCA
>JBFJXT010000168.1:0-5103 GCA_041623015.1 Thermoplasmatota archaeon
GCGCTCGGGCAAGTCGCCGAATTCTCGAAGTGAAGACCTGAAGCCGTGGAGAAGCAAAACAGCCGCTTTACCTTTGGCTGCCGCATGGAATTCGCCGTACAAACGAGTCCCTTCCACACATAAATTGGCCTCCTCCACAAGGGGCAAGGACTCCTGCCCTTCCTAAGCCCGCCGCATGGATTTTTTGCACCCCTCGAAAGGATTCGCGTCGCAGGGGCTTTCAACAATACCTCAGTGGCCGCCTCGTGGACGCTCTGCGCGCCTTCCAGGCCGAGGTTGAATCCCTGCTCGATGCTGCAATGGCAAAGATTGCCCCTGACGCCGAGCGCCCAAGCTTGGAAAACCCGCCAGACCCCAGCATGGGTGAACTCGGGATGCCCTGTTTCCCTTTGGCCCGAGCGCTGCGAAAAGCCCCTCCCGCCATCGCAGGGGAGCTTGCTGCCGCAGTGGACATTGAAGGCTGTGAATGGATTCGCGAAGTCCGCGCCATTGGCCCCTACGTAAATTTCTTCCTGGACCAATCCAAATTGGCCAAAATTGTCCTGTCCGACCCCACCGCCGCAGTCACCGCATCCAGCAAACCCGGCAAGGTGCTTCTAGAACACACCAGCGCCAACCCCAACGGACCCTTGCACGTGGGCCGCGCCCGCAACCCGATTCTTGGCGACACCTTGGCTCGGCTGCACCGCGCCGCTGGCTACGATGTGGAGACCCACTACTACATGGACAACCTCGGCCGACAAGTGGCCCTCCTGTATCTGGGCTCCAAGACGTTCGAGGAAAGCGAGCTTCCCCCGGCCGCCCGAGACAAAGCGGACCACCGCCTCGTTCGCTACTACCAAGCCGCCAACGAGCGCATGACCCAAGACGAAGCATACGCCGCCGAAGTCAAGTCCCTCGTGGCTCGCCTCGAAACCGCCGACCCCGAACTGTTGGCCGATGTGCGCACCGTGTACGAATCCTGCTTTGCCGGCATGAGTGAAAGTCTCAGCCGCCTCGGCGTCACCTTTGACTTCGTGGACGACGAATCGGATCACGTAGCCGACGGCACCGTCGAACAAGTGATTCAAGACCTCAAGCAAAGCCCCCGCGCCGGCCAAGAAGAAGACGGCGCCAATTACCTGGACCTCGGCGCTGAATTGGAAGGCAACAAATCCACCAAGTTCTTCTTTACCCGCCGAGACCAAACCAGCGTCTATGCCACCCGAGACGTTGCCTACCACAAATGGAAGAGCGACACCGTTGGCCCCGGCGGCCGCCTCATTGATGTGCTTGGAGAAGACCACCGCCTCCAGAGCCTCCAAGTGGGCATCGCCTTAGACGAACTGTCCGCAACCAAGCCCCACGTGGTTTTCTACGCCTTCGTGAGCCTCCCAGAAGGCAAGATGAGCACCCGCGCCAATCGCGTGGTGTTCGTGGACGACCTACTCGACGAAGCGGTCGCCATGGCCAAGGACGCAGTGCTGAGCCGCCGAGGCGACCAAATGACCGAAGCAGAAGTGGACGCCATCGCCGAAGCCGTCGGCATCGCAGCCATTCGCTACAACATCGCCAAGGTCCAACCGGAAAAGCCCATCAAATTCCGCTGGGAAGAAGCCCTGGACTTCGAGGGAGACTCTGCCCCGTACCTGATGTACGCCCACGCTCGCGCCGTCAGCCTCCTTGCCAAGGCCGAAGCCCAAGGCCTCAAAGCCGCCGTTCACGAAGGCGCCATTGGAGACGGTGAGAACCGACTCCTTTCGCTGATTGCCAAATTCCCCAGCGTCGCCGAGGATGCCGCCGACAAGGCTGCCCCACACCACTTCTGCGCATACGCTTCCGAATTGGCCTCCGCCTTCAACGTCTACTACCGAGACCACCACGTCTTGGACCACGAGGACGCCGCCGAGCGCGACACCCGTCTCGCCGTCGTGGATGCCGCCCGCATCGCCCTGCGCCGCTGCCACGAGGCCCTCGGAATCCCTGTGCTCGACACCATGTAAGGTCCGCGCTAACTAGGCGAGTCGCCACAACCATCATGTAGGCCCCAAGGTCCAGTGAACGCATGCGAAAGGCCCTGTGGATCACCCTCATGACCGCCCTCGTGGCGGTCTCCGGTTGCCTTGACAACGATGGCGACTCCGGCAATGACGGAACCAACCCCGGCGATTTGCCCGCCGCCGTTCGGTACGACTTGCCCGAAGACCCCATGCCCGAAGGCCCCGACCACGACCACACCGCGCCAGCCGCACACAAATTCCTCTGGAACTACGCCTTTGGCGCCCGCGACCCCCTGATGCAAAATCAAGCCCAAATCGCCGGCCTCCACGCCCTCGACTTGCAAGACAACCACTTGTTTGGAGCCGTCTACGGCGCCAACACCGTCGCCATCAACGGCGGCCTCGCCATTTGGAGCCTCGCAGACCCCGCCAACCCCGTCATGACCGGCCGCGTCAACATCCCCGGCGCCGTCGGCGGCGACCGTAGCATGGAAGCGACCATCGATGGCAACTTCGTCGTCATGGGCACCGAACCCGTTTCCTGCCTTGGCCAAGTGAACCCGGTCCCCATCGACGTGTACCTCTTCGACACCAGCAACAAGGCCCAGCCCATGATTGTGGATGTGCTCACCAGCGTCGAGAAGACCACCGCCGAGCCTGGCCTCAACCCCGACTTGACGCCCTCCGTGGGCCTCGGCTTGCCCGGCGAACACAGCATCGCCGTCCACCGCATCCAAGACCGCGACTACGCCTTCGTCTTTGGCCACATCTACGAAATCGTCGTGGACGAAATCACCGGCGGCCAACTCGTTGACACCGGAAGCAAAGTAAACGTCGGCCACGACATGTACGTGCGCGACACCCCCTGGGGCGACGTCTGGGCCCTCTCTGCCAACGGCGGCGGCGGCCTGCAAATCTTCAACGTCACCGATCCCTTGAATCCCGTCGAAATCGGCATCTGGGACTTGCCCGGCCGACAAGAACTGAAGGACGAAACCGGCATCGAGTACTACATGCACACCGCCGACGTGGCCTTCTTTGAGGACCAAATCGTCGTGATTGTCAGCTCCGAAGACTGGCTCGACTGGCCCAGCCCCATGTGGATCCTAGACGGCACCGGCCTCAATGAGGTGAAGGAAGGAGAAGAAGCGATGCTCCTCGAAGCGATTGGCGTCTGGCAAAACCCAGGCAACCACACCGCCCTAGGAACCAGCTTTAGCTTGCACAACCCGCGCTTTGGCGAAGACGGCATCCTCACCATCAGCAGCTACCACGGTGGCCTGTGGCAAATGGACTTCCGCCACCCCGACCTGCGCGCCGACCCCGCCGAAATTGCCTACGCAGTCTTTGCCGAAGGCGAACAAACCCTCCTGCAAGACCCGGTCCACCAAACCATCGAAAGCAACCTCTGTGGCCTTGGCCTCGCCCTCGACGCCCCCACCTACATGGATGTTGAGCTTGGCCCCGAGGGACACATGTACGCGGCTGATGTCTACATGGGCCTGTACGCGTTTGCCCCCACCGAGGACCACCCTGTCTACGGCGCTTCCTGAGACGGACGCCCGTTGAGGACATCCAGCAAATACCCTGGCCGGTCGGTCAACACGCCATCAGCGCCAGCCCCCAGTAGCCGGTGCCAGGTCGGTTCGTCGTTGACGGTCCAAGCGTAGATCTTCAATCCAATCTCGTGGCTATACGCGATGACATCCTCGTCCACCTTGGACTGATTGAGCATCATCGCCACCGCCCCTCGGCCACGGGCATCCAACAGCAAGGTCTGCATGTCTTCGGCGCCTTTGCTAATCTTGGCGCATGTGAATCCCCAGCGAACGCATTGGTCTAAGGTGGCATTGCGGAAGGCTGCAATCAACACCTCCTCTTCCCGGTCTTGTTGTTGCAGAGCCCGGAAGACAAGGGTGCGGACCCGGCTTGCCTCGTCTGCGTTGGGGGCCTTGAGGTCCAAAATTAGCTGAATCCCTTCTTCCTGAGCTGTGTCCATCGCTTCAAGCAGCGTTGGAATCCGCTCTCCTCTAAACGATGCATCGAACCAGGAGCCTGCATCCAAGCCCCGAATCTGGGACCAACGAATCTCAGACACCTCGCCGTGCCCATTGGTGGTTCGAGTGAGATTGGCGTCGTGCATCAATACCAATTGGCCATCCTTGGTGGCTCGCACGTCCACTTCAACCCAATCGGCGCCGAGCCAGGCCGCCTTTTGAATGGCTGGAATCGTATTTTCGGGTGCATAGTAACTGGCGCCTCGATGGGCCAATACATCCATGCCAAAGGCGGGATTGAGCCGCAAGTCAAAGGGAGCGGCCGTTTGGGCGGGCACGCTTCGAAGGGGCCTGAATCCAGGCGCTTGTACCGCGACCGAATACAATCCGTCGTCGGCGGAAATTCGGAATGCGCCATCCATATCCGTCTGCACCCGTGTTTCGTTGCGCCCCTCTTCGTATGCTTGGAGATTGTTGACTGGCCAGCGAAGATCTTCCGACTCCACCCAGACCCACGCCCCCACAACGGGACTACCGTCGCCTGCAAGCACCCGCCCTCGCAAGGTGAACGGCTCATCCTCCGCAAACACTTCCTTGAGGCTTGGAAACCGATCCACGGGAGCCGGCGCCTCGATGTCGTGGCTGGCAAAGCCGACATTGGCGGTGCAACCAGAAAAGGCCACGAGGACAAGCAGCAACGCAGCGCGCAGCACAGGGTTACGGGGGGCCAACACAACAAAGAGATGCCGGTGGCAAGGATTGGAATCCGTGCCCCCAATCGAGGATTTGGCCTAGAAATCAAACAGCGACTGTTGCTTTCCTGCCTCGGCCGCCGCACCAAACCGCTTCAAGGCACCTTCTACGCGCTCCTTGGAAAAATCATGCTCCCCCACCATGATCTTCAAAACCGCTTCCCCATCCGCCCGGCCGGGCGTCAAATCAACGTCCTTGGCAAACTCAGGCTCCAAGAAAATGCGGCGAATTTCTGCCCGATCCATCAACGCATCTGCTTGCTCTAGCATGGCTCGTTCCACAGCACTGGCAGCACTTTCGGGATCCGCTTCGAGCCGGGCGAGGATTGAATCCAAATCGCCGTTTTTCTGAATCAGAGCAATGGCTTTCTTGGA
>JBFJXT010000169.1:0-5036 GCA_041623015.1 Thermoplasmatota archaeon
ACAGGTCGCGTGGTGCCCTAAATCCGCTCCCTTCCCCTTGACACGGGCACGGATCCAACTTGCTCTTCCACTGCGCCTACGTTTCTCTTGAATGCGGTGAGGGCGTCCTTGGTTGGGCTGCCATGGTCGCCGCCGATGGCCGTCACGCGGGTGCGGATGGCGGTTACGGCGGGTGTTGCGATGCCCATTCCAAACACGACGGCTTCTCCGCGCCCGAGGGCCGGCAGCAATTCCATGAGGTCGTTGGTGGCGCTTTCGGCGGAGTTGCGAATGTTGGCTTGATCCGAGGGGTTGGTGATGCGACTGATGACTTGGGTCAGGCACTGGCTGAGGATGTTGGAGTCCACTTTGCCGGGGCGCTGGGTGACGATGATGGCGCCGACGCCAAATTTGCGACCTTCGCTGAGGATGGTGGCGAGGGTTTGGGTGCTGCGCTTTTCATTGCCCGGTGGCGCGATGCGGTGGGCTTCTTCCACCACCAAGAGAACAGGGTAGGGGAGGTCGAACAGGTCTTTGCCGTCGAGGCGGCCGGTTTTGGTGAGTCGCCGCGCCTTAAGCACCATGTTCATGATGACATTGGCAAGCCCTTCTTGCTCTCGGTCGCCAAGATCGCTAAGATTCAGAATGGTCATGCGGCCGGGGCGCACCAAGCGACGCATCTCTTCCCCGTCGCCGTTGACGAGGTAGGGTTTGTGCAGAACGTGGTTGTCGAACCGGCGGTGCACAGCGGCGATGGTGCCTTCGTGGTGCTTGCCGCCTTCTTCGAGGCCATCGATGCAGTCGAGGAGGTTTTGCTTGGTGCGAATCCCACTGGCTTGCCAATTGCGGTACGCGGCGGAGACCACGCCGACCATGTTGTCAGTCAAGCCGGGCAGCAATCCAAGCACGTCATCCAATTCCAATTCGGAGAAGGGAATCTTGATGGTAGCAGCGGTGCGCACGTCCACTTCGGGTCGGTAGTCGCCATCTGCTAGCACGGATGCGGCGTTTTGCATGGCGGGGTATTCGGCGTGGAAGTCGAACACCAAGATCGGGTGGCGTTGGTGGCTGGACATCAGTTCTTCGAGCACGACGCCGGTGGTGTAGGACTTGCCTTGGCCGGTGGCAGCGAGAATCGCCATGTGGGTGCTGAGGATGCTGTCTGCATCGAGCAGGACCTTGACGCGATTGCCTCGGTCGAGCACGTGGCCAACGTGCAAGCCGCCGGGGACACGAGCGCCCGTGGCGTCTGCGTGGGGCACTTTGTTGATACACGTTTCGAGGTAGGCGTCATCGGCGATGTGCACTTCGGCGCCCACGGGTGGCGGGTCGCGGGGGGCTCGGAAGGTTGGGCCTCGTTTGGTGCCAAGGATGGTGGCTTCGACAACGAAATCGCCGAGGATGCCATCAGGAGCACCGGTGAACGCCAGTACATCTTCTGGGTGAAGTGCTGGGTCGGCGTAGTAACTGGAGGGGGGCGCGTCGAGGTTTTGCCGGTCCGTGATTCGGCACAGGATTCGGGCGTTTTTGCCGTCCACCGGGGCATCAAAGGTGACGAAATTGCCAATGCGCAGGGCGTCGGGGTCTCGACTGACAAACCGAAGCAAAAGCGGTGCGTTGCCTTCGAGTGGCAGGATGCGGCCGATGGGGTTCATGCGTTTCTCCATGCGCGCAGAGATGATTCTCGACGAAGCACTTGAATCATCGAAGCAGCAGCGGGGACGTTTGTGTGCACTGCGGCGAGCACTGCGTCCATGACCGCGGTGTCGGTGCCCGCAAGGAGACTGTGGTAGCCCATGCGGGGTTTGCCTTGCATCATGTGGAACGCGTCAATTTCGGCCGAATCCATGGCGTGGGCGGTGGCGCCAAGGGGTGCGGACACGGGTGGCCGGGATTGTTCATGGGGGCTCTTGCGGCCCACGGCGATTACTTGGGCCAAACGAACTTTTTCGCCAATCTCTAGGTCAAACACGCCGCTCAGGCCAGGGCTTTGTTCAAACGCTGCATCGTACCGGCCGCCAAGAGTATCGAGGGCGGTGATGCCCACGACGATGGCCACTTGCTTGTCTGGGGTATCCAGCGCAATGAACTCCCCGTAGGCGGGCGTCTCCCCCGTGATGAGGATGTGGTGGCTACCTGGGCCGTCGGTTCGAATCAAGGAGCCAATCATACGCGGGCCCCCCGGCGTTTGCTGCGTGCCTTCCACGAACCTTGCACGGGCAGGCCATGTTCTTCAGACAACCGGAAGAACGCAGATTGCACGGCGGCGGCGGTTTGGGGGCTGATGCTGCATTGCATGTGGCATTCGTCGATGCTTCGTGGGTACCCGCCATAGGCCAAGGCTTGGGCCAAAAGCACATCGTGAACGAGGGTGTGATTGCCGCTGTCAAGCACCCATTGGGGGTATTCAATGCGGCATGGGCCGCCGGGGCCAAGCAGTGCATAATGGAACGCCACGGGACTGGATTGGGTGTCGATGCTTCCATCGTCGCGATCACAAATCCAAGCACTGGTTCGGTCGCCTAGCTCAGTCAAGTGGCCCGATACCAAATCCGAATCTGTGACTCCGGCGGCATCGGCCTGGCTCAGGCTTCGAGTAAGCGTCACTAAATCACGGGCGCGGCTGTTGGCAACAAATCCAACCAGTGGACTTTGGGTGCGCTCGGACACCGCTAGCGCATCGTTGCGCAACTGGTCATAGGCGGCGCGCAGCGCTGGCGCCATGTTGGTCGTAAACGAGTGGATGAGGCTACCATCGAACACCGCCACGGTGCCGGGCTGGGCTTCCATGCAATCCATGAGGTACTGCAATTCCATGCGCCAGCGATGGTAATTCACCACGTGGTCCGCATTCCAGACGCCTTGGTTTCGCCAGGTGTCAATTTCCTCAGGAGAGACCGCCATGGCGTCGTCGTGCTTGGAAAAAGCATATCCCGGCCGAGCGTGGCTGCCGTGGATGGTTACCATGCCAAAGGGGATGCTCAGATCATTGTCAACAGGCACTTGGCTGCCGTCCACGAATGCTGCGGGCGTCTTGCTCAGCACTGCCTGAGTAAAGGAGACGGCGGCGGCCCGATCCGTGATGGCGACGGGGTGCTCCTTGCGGGTTTGATTGGCCAGGTGTTCTTGTGTCGGCTGTGCGCCCACATGCTCGGCGGCTGCGGCTTGAATCTTGGCAGTGAACGCCTCCCCATCAAGTTGAATCAATTCAGAGAACGCGGCATCAACGCTGTGGCGCCGATTGTCCATGGCGGCCATGTACGTGCGGAAAGTCGGCACCGCCTCCGCAAGGGCGTCGAGGAGCACTTGTTCACGCATGGTATTCCTCCGCGATGACGCTGCGAGTCCCTTGCTTTTCTAGGCGCACCGCGTTGTGGATGCTTTCGCTAAAGGCATCGTCGTGACTGACCACCAGGATTTGCGCAGTGCCCGCTTGCTCGAGGACCCGGGCGACATTGTGGCGTACTTCATCGTCCAAATTGGCGGTCGGCTCGTCGTAGATGCTGAACGGAACTGGGCTCAATGATTGAAGCAAACTGAGGCGAACGGAGAGGGCTGCCATCACTTGCTCACCGCCGGACAGGTCGCTGAAGGTGCGCAGATGGCCGTCTTGATCGGTGACGGTGATGTCGTAATCGTTGTGCCATTGCAACCGAGCGGGCCGGCCTCCGTTGAGTTGCCGGAACCAATCGTCGGCGGCAACGCTCACGTGCTCGGTGAATCGCTCTGCAACCACGGGGCCCAGTTCTTTGATGAGTTTGCGCACCCGGTCCGCCACGCGCTCTATGCGCTGGCACTTGGCAAGGTCTTGCTCCGCTTCGAGGTGTGCAACACGGGTCGCTTCGTCGCTCTTGACGGCTTCTGCCCACGCATTCAAATCTCGTTCCATGCCGGTTAGCTCAGTCACTTGCCGGGTGAGGGTGTCTCTGGTTTGGCGGTCCTGGGTTTGCAGCGCCTTGAGGTGGGCATCATCGTCTGGGCTCCAGGCCTCTGCAGCTTGCTTGACGCGGTCGTCACGCGCCACGGTTGCCGCTTGAAGGGCCTCGGCGGCATCTGCGACGGCACGCTCGCGTTCTTCCTTGGTAGCGGCTGTTCGCTGGTGAACCACGAGGTCTTGGGCAAAGCTGCGCTCAGTCCGTAGCAGCAACTCCGCTTCCTTGGCCGCTGCATCGAGGGTCGAGTGTTCCTTGGACAACTTGGACAATGCGTGTTGCCTTGCTTGCAGGGTGCCGATGTCTTGTTGGTCCTTTTGCAAGGCTTCTGATTGGGACGCAATGGCCGGGCGCAACTGCAAGAGCGTGGATTCCTTGGCAAGATGTTGCCGAATGGATTGAATCTCAGACTCGAGCTTGACGCGTGCGTTTGTGGAATGTTCGAGGGCTGCATGTGCCTCTGGCAGCGCCTTGGCTGCAACGTCCATGGCGACTTGATGCTGTTGTTGCAACACTTCCAATCGGGGTTGGTCGTGGCGGGCTTTTTCGACGAGGGCGTTGGATGCCTTCTCGGCGTTTGCCGCTTCATCGAGGCCTGCCAACATCGACTGAATCGACGCCACTTCAGCAGACAAATCTGCTTGCCTGGCCAAGCGCCGATTCCCAACCCGTTCGTCTGCAACGGGGCAGGTCAAGTCGAGAATGGGGCAGACTTGGTCTTCGGCCAGCATCTCAAACTGAGCATCAAGCGCACCCGCCAGTTGGCGCAATCCGTCGAGCTGGCTTCGGGCGGCTTGGGCTGCAATGGTGGCAGCTTGACTGATGCTTTGTCCCGCAACCGATTGGGCTTGGGCTTCAAGGCGCAGCCGCTCGGCTTCGTTGCGGCGCGCTTCGTCTTGGGTTTGCCGATGGGCGCGCACGGTCTCATTGCGCTGTTGTTCGTCTGCCTTGGCGTCGGCGAGCTTGACAAGAAGGGCGGATTCTTCGACCCGCAAGGCATCAAAATCGGGGGCCTCTTCCAGTTGTTTTCTGAGCGTGGCAATCTGCTGCTTGGCGGCGTTGATGCGCTGTTGGAGGGCCGGAATCTGCGCTTGAAGTTGGGTGTGCTCGGTGACGGCGGCGCGG
>JBFJXT010000170.1:0-5013 GCA_041623015.1 Thermoplasmatota archaeon
AAGGCAGCGATCTTCCAACTGATCTACATCCCCGTGGGGTCAAAGGGGGAGAAGAAGTGGGCCCCATGCGATTCGAACGCACGACCTTCCGGTTATCAGCCGGATGCTCCACCAGACTAAGCTAGGGGCCCGTGGGGAAATCCGCCGACTTTAGTGGGATACATAAACGGTTCGGGGCGATGCGCCGGGCAGGTGCAAAGCGGAAGGATTGGGAGAAATGGGGAAAGGGAGTTGGAATTGGGGGTTTACAACGAGCCGAGCACGTTGCGGCCGGGCAGGCCGCCGGCAAGAATGCATCCCCGGATTTGCTCCACTGTTCCCATGTCTATGACACGGATGTCTTGGCCTTGACCTGGGGCTGACACGGTGTTGGGGTCCACGCAGCTTGGTTCGGAGTGGCAGATGACGATGTTGAGTTCGCAGTCGTCGTAGCACTGTCCGACGCTGATCTTACAGGAAGCGCCTTCCATGCACCAGCCAATGTTGATGCCGCAGTCGCCGCCGTGGCTGCAAATGCCGACGTTGAGGTTGCATGTCGCCTCGTGGTTGCAGATTCCAATACTAACATTGCAGTCGCCCCAGAGACAAGTTCCGATGGCGATGTTACAACCATCCAACGTGACGCATTCGTTCGGGACAAAGCTTTTTGATCCGGAATTTAGGCAAAGTTCAGTGCCGTTTTCTTCGAGCTCCACGGTAATGGCACTTGAGCCTGGGGTGAGTGCGAGACCCGTAGTGGCCAGCAGAAGCGCGCATAGGATTGTTTTTGCATATTTCATGGAATTCACCGGGCACAATGCCCACTCTTAGGCCATGAACCATCGATATTAACCCTATTTCGGGATTAATGACTAAAATTGACTATTAAGTTAACTAAAAGGTAGCCTGTCGGGTCTAGATTTACGTATTTTCTTCAGGGCTGGGGGTGTTTCGACGGCATATTTGGGCAAATTTTCAGCAGTTCCCAAGAAGAAGGAGGAAAAGGGGTGAGTGCGTCCCCACCATGGGCGTGTGGCTCAGCCTGGATACGGCACCGGCCTTCTAAGCCGGGGATCGCGGGTTCGAATCCCGTCACGTCCGCTACCATTTGCAGAACCCAATTGGGGCGGTTGCAGGAATTTGCACCGCTAACCCAATGTGGGGTGTTGACTCGCAGGAACCTGTGACGCAGGGACCTCCGCGCGCCAGCCGAAGCTTTGACGGTCCAGTGGGCGCCCTCGATGCCCGAGTGCACGGCGAAGCGTCATTGGCTCCCGTGTTGCTGCTCCACCCGCACCCGGTCTTTGGGGGCACCATGGGTACTCGGTTCGTGTATCGCCTGGCGCAAGCCATCGCGGAGGCGGGCCATCAGGCGATTCGGTTTGATTTTCGAGGCGTCGGACGCAGCGAAGGCCAGTATGGCCACGGGGAAGGCGAAGTGGAAGACGCTGTGGCCGTCTGGGACGCCCTCAAGCAAGAATCTGGACAAGCGCCATGGGTCATTGGCTTCAGCTTTGGTGCCGGAGTCGCGGCGCGATTGGCCACGCTTAGGCCCGTGCCAGGGGTCATCCTTGTGTCGGTGCCGGCTCGGGTGAGAGAATCAACGCTGGCGCCCATTGAGGATGCTCCACACATCGCCTGCCCGGCCCACGTCATCATTGGCACCAAGGACGCCCAAGTGCCACCTGCGGACGCCGTGGCGGTCCACGGGGCGATTCCCAATGCAGGCCTCACGGAGCTTGACGGCGCGGACCATTTCTTGACCCCCACCCATCACGATCGCGCCGTTGGTGCGGTGCTTGAGGCACTTCGGGCCCTGCAAGGGCTTTAGTGAACGCCTCCGCTGGCCTCGAAAGGATGCAGGTGGTGGCAGAGTCGAGCGACGGCAAAAGCCGAGCCGCTCGCATGCGAGAACTGGTGTTGCTCTTCGAGAGCCACGGGGCTCTTGCTGATCCAAACCTCCTCTCCGACCTTGCAGACGCCACCGACGGCGCCGTGCGGGTGCAAATGGTCCTCGGGGCCCTGGAAGAAATTCCCTTCCACTTCGACCCAGCCCTCTGGCAAACCCTCGAAGAGCGCCACCGGGAAGCAACCTCCGAGCCCGAACCGCCAGAGCCGGAACCCGAGTCGGTGCGCCTGGCGCAAGAAGCCCGCAAGGCAGCCCAAAAGCAAGCGTTTGCCGCAATTTACGACGGCCAAACGCCTGTGCGCGACGCCGATGAAGAAGACGACGTGGTAGACGACCACGAAGGCCTCATCATCAGCGCCGACACCAAGCTCGACAAGGGGCAATTGGCGGCCCTCGACGCGGCGACCTTCGAGGTGCTTCCGCGCAGTGAATGGCAGCCGCTTGCCAAGCAATACGAGTCTGGCCTCGTGGTTCGCCAAGACATGACGGGCAACTCCACCTGCGAAGGCCGCACCAGCGACTTCGTCACCTACTTCCAGGACCGGTACCAGAAAATCGCCAAGTTCCTGCGCCAACGCCGAGAATTGCGCAACAGCATTCCGGTCGATCGCGTACGGCCCGGTCAAGCCGAAGTGCAACTCATCGGCATGGTGGTAGAACGCAGCACCACCAAAAACGGTCACAAGCTCATTGAAATCGAAGACACCACGGGCAGCGTTCGGTGTTTGGTGCGCAACGATGAGCGCCAATTGATGGCCATGGCGGACACGCTGATTACGGACGAAGTGATTGGCGTCGTGGGTCAAGCCAGCAGCAAGGGCGACTTGATTTTCCTCGAATCCATCATGCGGCCGGACATTCCGCGGCCGGACCCAACTACCCAGCGGCACGCCGACGTTCCTGTGTCTGTGGCGTTCCTGAGCGACATCCATGTTGGCTCGGACACGTTCCTTGATGAGAACTGGAAGGGCATGTTGTCTTGGCTCAATGGCCACGGTGACAGCAAGCGCGAACGGGACATGGCTGGGCGCATCAAGTACCTCGTCATTCCTGGAGATCTCGTGGATGGGGTGGGTATCTACCCTGGACAACAAGACGAGTTGACCATTCCAGACATCTATGACCAGTACAACGCCTTTGGAAAGTGGATGCACAATGTCCCCGATTGGATTGACATCGTGATTCAACCGGGCAACCACGACGCCAGCCGACCCGCAGAGCCGCAGCCAGCCTTCACGGAGGAAGTGCGAGAAAGCTTCGAGCACCACGACGCTCGATTCCTTGCCAATCCTGCCATCTTCGATTTGCATGGGGTGCGAACCCTTGGGTACCACGGCAGCAGTCTCATCGACTTTGCCACCAGCGTCACGAACTTGGAGTACGAGAAGCCGATTCCGGCCATGAAGCAAATGCTGGAAAGCCGGCACTTGGCGCCGCTATATGGTGAGCGCACGCCCGTGGCGCCGGAGCACAACGACTACCTCGTCATTGACGATGTGCCAGACATCTTCGTCACAGGTCATGTTCATGTTCCCGGCCTCAGCACCTATCGCGGCGTGACGATGGTCAACGCGGGCACCTGGCAAAGCCAAACAGGCTACCAGAAAATGCTCAACTTTACGCCGGATCCGGCTAGGATGCCGCTCATTGACTTGCAATCTCTTCGTGGAACCCTTGTGGACTTCCAAACCCGTCCTGAAGCGGGGCCCACCGCAGATTCGGCTTAACCTGGCTCGGCCCCCTCGGCGCCGGGTATTGTCGTGGCTGGGAACTGGGGGAGGAAATCCGTCAAAATATTGCAAACTGACAGGCGCCCTTGATTCTCCATGGGGTCCATGGAGGAGCTAGGGCAGACCGCTGAAAATGGGCCAAAAATGGGCTCCGGGGCGCCAAACCAGCCAAATGGTGAAAATGGGTGTTATGCCCGTTATCCGTGGGCTTTCTGTGGTTTTATATGACTCCGTCCTCGCCAAGGGGTCTTATCCCGCTCTCGTAGTGGCTGCCACGCATGAGTACACAAGGGTTCCGACAGGCAGGCATTCCCACCGAGCTCGCCGACGAAGTCATGGCCTTCATGAAAGAAAATCCATGGCTTGGCATGCGCAGCCTCTCCAACTTTGCAACCGACGCTTGCCGCGCCCGGTTGATGGAACTCATGGAACTGGTCGAAAAGCGCGGCCCCGGCCCCAAAGGTCCCGAATAGGCGCTTGATTCAGCCCAACGTTGGGCACGAAAGCGAACGCAGGAAGAAAGGGAAGGAAAAGGATCCGCCACGGCGGACAAGGTGCTTGCTTAGGCAGGCGCGGTGGCGTCTTCTGCGAGCTCAGGCGTGGAGGCCATGTAGTGCAGGACACCGCTTGCAAGCTCGGTCGCCTTGGCAAAACCAGCTTCCAATTGAGCCTCGCTGCCGGCCATCAACACCATGGTTTCCCAGGTGTCCTCAACGTGCCAGAAGGGGTACGCAGAGCAGCGGCTCACGGGGCCAACCTCGGCGCAGGGAACCACGACGGGCACATCGGCCGGCAGTTCCCATTCTTCGAAGTCACTGATGAAGAAACCAGTGGGCACGCCGGCATCCATGAAGTGCGCGTAGTCACTGCGACCAAGGGTGATGCCTTGGTACTTGATTTGCTCAGCAGGGAATTGGACATCCTCGGCGCGGCCCTTGAGGTAATCCACCAACATCGGGTTGTTGTTGTCGAAGTAAATCGGAGCGTTAACAGCCGGGTAGTTGAGGCCAAACATGTCCAAGTTGAGCATAGCGTGAATGGTCACATTGCCCCAGGGGGTCTCCATGTCGAGGTCTTCCACGCCGCCGTTTTCTTCGGCAAACACATTGGCAGCAAAAGCGCCGGAGCCTTGCAAGCCGCGCTCTTCGCCGTCAAAGGCAGTGAAAGCGATACTGAAGGGGAAGGTGCCGTTGCTGGCCACCAAGTTCGAAAAGGCGTTGGCCAAGTGCATGGTCATGAGGGTGCCGCTGCCGTCGTCGTAAGCGCCTTGGCTAAACGGACGGGTGACACAATCGGGAGCCTCCACGGGGGCGCCGGCTTGATCCAGGGCGCCATTGGCGATGCTGCCCGCGGCACAGTCGGTGGTGACCATGTCGTAGTGGCCGCCGACGACCA
>JBFJXT010000171.1:0-4982 GCA_041623015.1 Thermoplasmatota archaeon
CCGCAGGGCGTCGTTCATGGCGGCGATGTGGTCTTGGGGCCCATCCAGGGCGGCGGCAGCGGCCTTCTGGGCAATGGTGCTGGCGCAAATGCGGTTGCGGGCGACCTTCAGGACGCCTTCCTTGATTTGGGATAGGCTGCCGGTGGGGTCGTTCCATAGGCCGTGGCCGAGGCGCCAACCGGGCACCAGGTAGACCTTGCTCATGCCGTTGAGGGTGACCATTGGCACATCGGGGGCAACGGTGGCGGAGGCCACTTGTTTGCCGTCGAAGGTCATGTCGTCGTAGATTTCGTCGCTAATCAGGAACGCGTGGTCCTGGTGTTCGCCCACGAGATCCGCAAATTGCTTGACGATTTTTTCTGAGTACAACGCACCGGTGGGATTGTTGGGGTTGATGAGGCAGACAGCTTTGGTTTTGTCCGTAAGTTTCGCGCGAACATCATCCACATCCGGTTGCCAGTCCTCAGACTCCAAGGTGGCGTAGTGGACCGGTGTGCCGCCGAAGTACTTCACCAGTGAATCATACGGAGGATAGGCGGGGCCGGGAATCAAGACTTCGTCGCCGGGAACAATGGAGGCGCCGAGCAGCATTTGCAGCACTTCCGTGACGCCGGTGCCGACGGTGACATCCTCATGGGCGTAATCCACTTGGTTTCGGCGCTTTTCACGGCGCACAATGGCGTCTACAAATTCGGGGTCGCCTTCGGATGCAGTGTAGCCGTTGTGGCCTGCCCGGGCAGCGTCTGCCAAGGCATCCAGCATGTGTTGGGGAGGCTGGAATCCGTAAGGAATTGGATCGCCAATATTGAGCTTCAGGACCTCATGGCCTTGCGCCTCCAACTTGCGTGCTGGAATCACCACGTCTCGAATGGCGTACTCAACCTGGAGCGACCGCTCGGCGGCGGCCAGGGGGAGCCCCGACGTCTGCATAGATTGGCGGAGCCCAGGCCCCTGAAAAAGCCAAGGGACGGTGCAACCACTGGTTTCGTGTCCCGCCATTGCCATGAAATAGCGTGAGCGCGGTGCGATACATATGGGCCGATTTTTCCTCACTTTGGTGGCTTCCCAGTTGGTTTTGCTTTCAGGTTGCGCACAGCCCCCTGCCGAAGCCAACGGTGATGACTTCGTGTTAGACGCGCCACTTTCGGCCACCGAGGACACCGGGATTATTCGGGGCATCGTGGTCGATTCCTCCATTGTCCCCGTTATGGATGCAACCATCAGCATTGCCAGCCTAGACCGGGTCGAAACCAGCAACGAGCACGGCGCATTCGGATTCTCCAATGTGCCCCCGGGCAGCTATTTCTTGAATGTGGAACGGCAGGGATTTGCCCCAACCCAACTCAGTGTCGAAGTGGAAGCCGGCGAAGAAAATCCACCCATTGCAAAGGTGCAGCTTCAACGGGACGCAAGCACCACCCCCTACCACACACCCTACCAATTTCGAGGCTTCATGAAATGCAGCCTCAGCTACATCGCCCTCTGCGGCGCGCCTGTGGTGGATGAGGCAACCGGCGACAATTTCCTTGCAACCTTCGAACTTGCAGGCCCGCCCACCTGGATCAACATGGAGTCCGTCTGGGAAGGCACCCAACCCACGGGCAATCAAATGAACCTCAACATGGGCCGCACCCCCGCTGGACCCAGCACCACTTGTTGCGCCGCACAAGGCCCCAGCCCCTTACTGGTGCAAGCAAACGCCACAACCATCGCCGAATCCGGCATTGGCACCGAAGGCGACCTCATCGGACGCATGTTCTCCTGGGAAATGGCTGGAACCGGCATCGATGACCACACCGGCATGTGCATCTACGTGGTCCTCACCACCTACTGCCAAGGCCCCGGCGTGACGCTAGAACAAGAATTCGAGTTGTTCGTACATGCCTTCTACCACTACGCGCCGCCTGCTGAATGGCGGTTCACTGAGAATCCGGATGTACCGTCGGCGCTCTACTAGTTGAACGAGTCTAGCATCAATCACGGCGCATGCGTCACCGATTCCACGTGAACCGTGATCCAAATGGGGCCGACGAGCCAGTCGTATTCGTGGCCGCCGACGGGCAGGTAGGCGAGGGCGCCTTCCGGCAACCCATCCAGTTGTCTGTGGGCGGAGGCTTCGTACCCGTCGGGCACGCGCATGCCTGGAGGCGTGGGACCGTCTCCGAGGTACCATGTGCGACTGCTGAGGGTAACAAAGTCGCCGTATAGGTGGTATCGGTTGCGGCTTGTGGCTCCGGCGTTGCTGGCAAGAAGCTCGCCTTTTTCATCGAACACCATGACGGTGACGTCGGTGGCGTTGTAGCCGTCTACTCCAAAGTGTAAGGCGTCTGAAGGAGCGTAGTCAACGCGCAGAACGCCATCTAGACTTCGGCAGCCAACAGGGATTTCGGCCACCCAGAGCACCTTCGTTTCAAAGTGCATCAGAACACGGCGAGGCCCATTTTCACAGGTGAGTTCTAGGACCGGGTCTGTTGGTTCGCCAACGCCAACAAATGGCGCGCTGCCCCCCGGTTCAGCAACGGCGTGATGGAAGGCCCAGGCAAGGCCAAGTGGCTCTTCCACAGGCGCAGGCAACGGGTCGTCGTGGGGGAAACTCGGCGTGGGCAAGACGAAAACCAGCCCTGCGGCGACAGCTCCAAGCACGAGGGGCAGGACCCATTCTTTCAGGCTCATGCGGCCTTGGGGCTGCCGGTGGTAGCGCTGACATCGTTGGCAGTGACTCGTTCGCCGGGGACCAAGTCGCGAATCTTGCGCACGGGGACGCCGCCGTAAATGGCGTTGGCATCCAGGGTGGTCCCCTTGGGAACCAGGCTCATGGCGCCCACGTGGCAGTTATCGCCAAGGGTGACGCCGGGGAAGATGTTGGTGTATTGGCCAATGGTGCAGCGGTCGCCGATGACCACTTTTTCTCGCACGAGGCTGCCCTTTTCACCCACATGGCCGAGGATGCTGGCGTTGGCGCCGATGACGGTGTCATTGCCGACGGTGATGAGGTCCAAGTCGTAGACGTGTTGGGTGTTGAAGACCACGTTGCGGCCAATCTTGGCGCCCATGGCCCGAAGGTACCAGTTGTAGACGTTGGTGAGGCGAGCAAACCGTCCGTAAACGGTGTTGAAGAGGAACACCAAGCCGTTGTGGTTGTACCAGAACCAGATGCGGAAGCTGTGAATCTTGATGGAGCCAGTGTGAGGTTTCCAGCCAAGCATCAAGAAGAGCATGCGCACGGTCGGGAGGACGACCATGAGGGCCAATCCAAAGGTGAAGAATCCGATGATGCTCCAGTAGAGGCCAACGAAGGTGTCGAGGACGGAGGCGAAGCTGCCGGCCCAGGCGGGATTGATATTCATGCCCCAGCCCCAGCGAGCCAGAGCCAATCCGGGCAGTGCAGCGACGGCGAGGAATGCACCGAGGCTGAGGTAGGAGTAAATCCAGATGGTCCCGGCGATGGCTCGGATGATGCCTTTGGCGCCCACGCGACGCCCAGACCCCACCCCTGTTTCAAAGATGCGTTGCCACAACGCCCTTTTGCCGGGGGGCCTCTGAGCGCTCCGTGCGCCTGTTCTTGCCCCTCGTCTTGCTGACCGTGACCTTTGCGGGGTGCCTCGAATCAGGCCCCGATCCGTCCTCGGACCCCATGGATCAACTGGATGCCTTCGATTCGGCTGCGCTCCAGTTGCCCGCGCTCCCCTTGGACGTATCTGCGGCAGTGGATGACTGGGAGTCCTTCGTGGATGGCCCCAAGCGAGACGCGTACGTTCCAGATTCCCCGGTGAGCCAGAGCATCTCCAGTCGAGATGAACTGGCCGCCACCTTCGAGGAAGCCGGCTTTGATGTGGAAATTCGCTCTTACAATCCCGGCGCCTTTGGCCGATCAGTCCCGCTTCCCGCCGGACCCGCTGCTTACGCCGTGATCGCCGTCTGGCCCGGCGAGATTCCAGAACGCATCGGCCTCATTGCCCATTACGACACCCAAGCGGGTACCATCGAGGGCGCCTACGACAATGGCAGTGGCACGATTGCCGTGGTGGAAACGTGCAAGGCGCTTGCCAAGACTGGCCTGCGCCACACCCTCGCCTGTGTGTTGTTTGACGCGGAAGAAGTGGGAACCGTCGCAAGCCGCGCCTATGTGGCAGACGAGGTTTCCTCTGGCAAAGTCACCTATGACCTGGTGCTTGGATTCGACATGGTCGGCATCAATTGGCCCGGCTACCCCGACTGGAAATTGTACCACTTTGTGGGTGCCGAGTTTGCCGCTGAGTTGCATCCGTTTGTGACCCGCGTAATGGGGCAAGTCCTCCATTACCCAGAGGAGGGCAACGAAGTGATGGAATTGAACGACCGCAACAGCGACGAAGCCAGTTTTGCCGCCGCGGGTGTCCCGACGGTTCGATTTGCTGGAGGCCGCACCGCCGGTGCTTATGATGCGTATCATATGCCCAATGACACACCAGAATTTGTCTACGAGATAGTGGGCGGCCGCAGCAATTTCGAGGCGGGCTTCGTCGTCGTCATGGAAAGTGCATGGGCATTGGCGACCTTGTTTGACCAAGTGGGCCCCGACCTGCACGCCGCGCACGCATAATCACCCCAAGCAATGGATGTGAGAACTGCCCTTGTGCGGCCCTATCGCCGGGCCCCCGGACGAAACTGGTTTGGGGCAACGTGCCGAGTGTCAGGCTGCAGCGTTGCAGGGTTTCCGGTTGTTTGCACGAAACGCCATGCCCCTCGACGCGCCAGGAGAGTTGCGTGGGGAGACTGTCTGGATTCCGCGCCGCCATCGCAGTGGCGGTCATGTTGTTGTCCATGATGTTGCCAGCGATGAGTGCCGCTGCGCCGTCAAATTTTGTTGCGACGCTTGGAGGATCTTCGGCGTCCGGTTGGAGCAACAGCAATGAAGCCCTCTCGGCGGGAGCCGCAGCCACTACGAGCACCAGCGGCACCATGCTCACCGTCAGCGGCTTTGGCCCGACGCCATTGGGAGC
>JBFJXT010000172.1:0-4911 GCA_041623015.1 Thermoplasmatota archaeon
CCTTCTTCTGAAAATGCCTCTTCCCTGCCACAATCAGTGCCAAGGCGATGGCTCCGGGGAGCACGAGCATGAATCCGGCGAGGGGCTGGAACGCGATGACGATTAAGCCGGGGAACACGGCCAATATGCCTCCGAGGATGGCGAGGCCGCGGGTTTTTCGTTTCCATGCGGCGAGGCCGCCCATGACGACGATGAGGGAGAACAGGATGGCGAATCCGGCGAGGGTTCGGACCACGGCGCTGGTGTCGGCCACGAGCCAGCGGGGTTCTTCGTTGGTGGCTTCGGTGGTGAGATTGGCGGCGGTGGTGAGGCTGTTTCCTGCGGGCAAGTAGACGCGCAGGACGGAGGAGGTGTTGCCTTGGGTGAGGGTGATGTTGCTGAATGTGGTCTCTAGGGACACATTGTACCAGGCGCCAGGGCCGGCGGTGGATGCGTGGAGGATGGATCCATTGGGGGCTGTGGTTTCAATGGAGACGTTGCCCACGGCGTGAGTCAATTGGAGCCTCAGGGTTCCGCCCGGTTGGGATGCGAAGGCCTCCAGGGTGGACATTTGGTCCAAGAACGGCTCGTCGGGGCCGGGGGCAAGTACGGCGAGGTACAGGAACTGTGCTGCGGCGAGGCCGCCAAGAATCATCAACACAAGGCCCGCTGCACGCAAGCGGCGAAGAGACGGATCCATCAAGGAGACGCCCGGCGCAACAGGAGCATGGGTGCCTCCGCTGCGTGGCACGGAGCCGCAGCGGGGGCAGAATGCATTCTCATTGGAATCGTACTGGTTGCCGCACTCGGCGCACTGCACGCGTTCTTCCACGAAGCCGCCCAAGCCCCGCCCCGCATAAGCGGTTGCGTCTCGGCAGAGGAATAAGGGACGAATCATGTTGTCGTCGCAACCATGGCTCGATTGCGTTGCCCTCAATGCTCCAATACAGTGGAAGTTCCTGCTGGTGAATCGCCCGTTTGTCCTTCCTGTGGATTTGGTGCATCGGCGCAACCTGCCACACAAGAATATGTGGAAACCACTGCCACCGAATCCGCGGCTGGAGGCCTGACTAGTTACCGTGAATACGGCGCGCCTACGTCGCCCATTGCTGCGGCGCCTGGCATGGACGGCGTGGGTTTGCCTGGAAAAATCCGCAGCCCCGGCATCAATTTCCTGCTTTACGTACTCACATTCGGCATCTATGGGTTGGTTTGGCACTGGAAAATTGGCAATGAAATCGACCAATTTAACCCAGAATCGAAGGCTGGCGGGAAGCTCCACGCCTTCGTCATCTTGAATATCATTGCCTACGCGGTGATTATGATTGGAGCTGTGCTCCTCTTAGTGGCGTATCTTCCCATCTTCACGGCCGATGAAGGAGAGTCCATAACAGTGCAAGATGAGGAAGAGGCCATGATGGATGCCATTCCGGCGTTTATTGTGATGGGCTTTGGAGCGCTACTGAGCCTCACGGCGGCTGTGTTCCACATCATGGGGATGCACCGTGTTTGGACCACCACAGCCATGGCCCAGGGAGCACGAGGTCGGCAACAAATCTCCATTGGCATGATGATGACCTTCCTCATCATTTACTACGCCAACAACTTCGTGAGCTGGATTCCTATCCTTGGCTCTTTGGTTTCCCTGGCGGCGATTGTGTTAATCATCGTGCTTTACGTCATGACGCAGAATGCGCTGAACGAAGTCTGGCGCGACTACGGCGCCTCGGGATAGTCCACTTCGGCATGACCCACCCGCAAATGCCTTTCAAGGCGGCCCTCTGGCGAGGCTGTGCCCGGTCTCACCGTTGCATTGCTCGGAAACCTGGATGCCCGCCGCGAACTTGGCAAAGTGGGCACTCAGAGTGACATTCATTTGCACGACTTCAAGGAAGCCGGTCGCGACGTCACGGTCCTCGTGCCGGCGCGCTACCCGGAACAATTGAAGTGCCTCAGTTACAGCGTCACTGGCGTCGACGCCGCCGTTTTGGTGGTGCCGGAGATGAATGCCGCAGTGGGTGAACAAATCCTGGCGGCTGACGCTGCTGGCATTCGCCACGGCGTCATCGTCTTGCAAAACTACCTGCAACCCGAGCAAGTTGCGCCCCTGCTGAAGGGCACCCACTTGGAATCTTGGCTCCTGCTTACGGAAGAAGACTGGCCTCGTGTTCGTGCACACCTTGCGGAGGCTCCCGAGCGCACCGACAAGGACGCCGCCGTTGTGGTGCCCATTGACCACCACTTCGATGTGAAGGGCGTTGGCGCGGTCATCCTCGGTGTCATCAAGAAAGGGACGCTGAAGAAGGGCGAGACCCTCTACGCATGGCCTGACAAGGTGATTTGCCCGGTGCGCAGCATCCAATGCCATGACGTGGACGTGGCCGAAGCGGTCCCTGGCGATCGCGTGGGATTGGCCCTTCGAAACACCAAGGCGGACATGTTGGATCGAGGCATGGTTCTCGCACCCAGCGACGCGCCCCTCGTGGCCAAGAAAACCGGCGATGAAGTGACGTTCAATTTGCGCCGCAGCCCGTACAGCCGCCAGCCCCTGGAAGCCGGCAGCGTGGTTCACGTGGGCACTGGGATGCAATTTGTCCCGGTGCGCCTAGAAAGTGCCGCTCCCGCCGCGGGTGAATCTGCCGAAGTGACTGGCACTCTCCAGAAGGGTCTCGTCTATGCGTCGGGCGACGAAGGCGTCTTGTGGCACGTGGACAACAAGCCTCAGCGCGTCGTTGGCGCCGTGACCTTCTCGTAATCCATGGGCCCGTCGGGTGTCCGCGTTCCTTGCGCGAGCCTCCAATAAGGCCGCTGCCAATGGCCGAGTGTGTGCGGGCGCTTTGGCTACATCTACTCAGGCTCCATGCGCGCTTGGTATGAACGTACCTTCGGCGCACCTGAGCGCGATTCCTTGATGGCGGAGTCCAGGTACAACATCGCGCCAACACAGCCCATCGTCGTCGCAACCGGCCAAGCAGGCGAAGGGGAGGGATTGCAAGCTGAAATCGCCACGTGGGGATTCCACGGGCCAGGCGGAAAGCCGGTGTTCAACGCCCGAGTAGAAACAGCACCAACCAGTCCCATGTGGGCGCCACGCTGGGGCAAAGACCACTGCCTAGTTCCTGCAAGTGGCTTCTATGAATGGACCGGCTCTGGTGCTGCCAAGACACCGTTTTGGATCCACCGCGCCGACGACGCGCCCCTGCTATTTGCGGGGCTGATTGGCGGTCCGCCTGATGCACCACGAGCCAGCATTCTCACGTGCGCGCCTAACGAGTTCATGGAGGGTTTGCACACACGCATGCCGATTGTCATCGAACCTGACCACGCCGAGGATTGGGTGCATCGGCGGGGGGATTGGGAGCAACTTGCCTCGACGCCGGCAGAAGTGCTCACGGGCTATGCAGTGGACAAAGCGGTGGGCGACAGCCACAGCCAAGGGCCGCAGCTCATTGAGCCTGTTAAGGCGTGGTTTTGAGGGCTATTCCTCTTCGTCCGTGTCCAGTTCGTCCAGCGGGACGCCATCAAACAATTGGGCTTCCTTGACGAGGGTGTAAGCTGCAAACCCTGAGATCGCAAGGCCGTACAAATTGAATTGAAGAATATACAGCACTAGGGACAATCCAACCCCAATCATGGCCAATCGCACGGCGGCGTGTCGCCACATGGCCACTGCCGCAATGAAGCCGAACACGCTTGCGAGCACGGCGAATGCCATGGGCAATGCATCCCGGGGGCCCAGGCCAATCGGGCTGCCTTCGTCCTCTTCTGCGATGTCTCGGTGCCAAACTCCGGTGTTTTCCTGCAACAAGAAGAACGACCGCTCGGCGTCGCCGGCAACGACGGTTCCTTTTGCGCCCTGGAGCGGGAGGAACACGCAGCGGCCAAATTGATTGGTGTGGCAAGTTTCATTCCACGAGCCGTCCGCAGCGTCGGCCGTGACCGTGAAGTTCGCAACGGGATCACCATTCTGCATCACATCCACCACGAGGATGCCACCAGGAATGCTGCCGGCGCTGTCGGGTTGGGTCGCCACCACCATCAATTGGGGGGCCGTGTAGACGGCTGCTAGGAGGCTAAGCAATCCAAGGAGAATTGCCGCAACCTGAAGACGCCTGCGCCCCATCTATCCTTCCACAGGGTTGACGAGGGGCTGGACGAAGCCACAAATCAAGCACGTGGCGCTGCCTGGGTCCTTCTGGGCCACCTCGTGTCGGGTGGGGTCTTTGCATTGGGCGCAGTAGGCGTCAATCGTTCGTAGGACCATGATTGAGCCGAGACGTTCGCGTATATCCCTATTCCGGCCAAGTGGCCAAAAAGCGCTAGAAATTCCTGCCCGCGACATGGATTTGGCGCCGATTCAGGACCGCGCCGTTCTAAATCGGGGTGCCCATCCCGGCCTTGCATGGAGTTCTCCCTCACCGAGTCGCAGCAGATGATCCGGGACATGGTGCATGCGTTTGCCGAGACGGAAATTAAGCCGGTGGCAGCCAAGCACGACCGGGAGCATTCCTTCCCTGAAGCCAACACCAAGCGCATGGGCGAATTGGGTCTGCTTGGCATCACGGTCCCAGAAGCGTACGGTGGCCCCGGCGCCGATCCGATCAGCTTTGCCCTGGTGGCCGAAGAGTTGGCCTGGGCCTGCGCCAGTCATTCGGTCATTTACGGCGCCTGTGCCAGCCTCACGGTCAGTCCCATTTTGCACTGGGGTACAGAAGAACAGAAGCAACAGTGGCTCCCAGACATTGCCTCGGGCAAAAAACTCGGATGCTACGCGCTGACAGAACCCGAAGCGGGCAGTGATGCGGGCAGTCTCAAGACCAGTGCCCGGCGCGAAGGCGACGAGTACGTGATCGATGGCCAGAAGATGTTCATCAGCAACGGCGCCGTGGCCGACACTTGCATCATTTTTGCACGAACGGACCCCAAATCCAC
>JBFJXT010000173.1:0-4879 GCA_041623015.1 Thermoplasmatota archaeon
ATGATGCCGACGGTGTGGCCGTAAATGGCAATGTCACAGCCGGTTTGTTCTTCGATGATGCGGCGGGTTTTACCGTCGGTCCCGATGATGCGAGCCACCACGCGGCGCACGTGATTCTTGCTCTTGCCAACAAAATCGTAAATGTCCAAGAGCTCGAAGAACAAGTCGTCGCTGAACAAGCGCATGGCGTGTTCGGGACTGAAGCCGCGGCCCATCGCCTTGATGATGTCCTTCATTTTGAGGACAAGGAGAGGATCAACGCCAGCCTTCTCATCGTGGATCGTGACCTCGTTTTGGTCCGTATCGACGCTGAGCTTCATGCCGCCTCGGCGTTCAAGTTGTTTCTTAGTCTGGCCCTTTTCGCCGATGACAACGGCGATGCGGTCCTTGGGAATGCGGACGTAGATCATGCTGGGTGCTCCAACAAATTGGTGAGGTCTTCTGGGGCGCAGCGCACGCGGTGGCGCTTGAAGAATGAGGTGAGGTTTTTGGCGTCTCGAGCCAAAAATTCCCAGGCCATGGGATGATTGTTGAGGACCGCTTGGCCCACGTCGATGACGCGCAAGCGGGCTTTCTTGGGGTTCTCGAAGTTCTCCACGAGGATGTTGTACTCGCTCAAGTCCGCGTGGACGAGCTTAGCCTTGTTGTAGGAGAGGACGTAGTCGTCTCGCAGGGATTCCCAGAACTTGGTGGCAAGGGCGCGGTCGATGCGGCCAAGGTCCTTGAGTTTGGGCCAAGCGTCGCCGTCCGCGCCCAGAAACTCCGTGACCAGGACGTTGTTGAGCACCTTGATGGGCTCGGGAACACTAACACCCGCATCGCGCAGACGGTGTAGGTTGCGGAATTCCTTCTGGGCCCAGGCAAACACGAGGGCCTTCTTGTCTCCGCTGACCCCTTCGAATCGCTCGTCGCCTTGAATGTACTTCAGGACATGCTTGAAGGTGGCCGTGTTGATGCGGTAAATCTTCACAGCAACGTGGCCGCCGGTGGGCGTGGTGCCCCGGAAGACATTGGCTTCCTTGCCGGTGCTGATGGGAAAATCGAGGCTCTTCAGGATGCCCTGGCTGAGCATCTTGTGGAGTGTCATCAAGGTGAGGTGGTCGAAGACCTCTCCCTCGGTGCGGCGATCGACGCCCTCCCGTTGTGGCAGACGGGCGGTCATTCGGTCCGCTTGTTGGTATGCCCATTCGTCGTTGCTGGCGACTTTTTCATCCTCGTCAACGAGTTCGAAATCTTCAGACTCAGGCCCTTCGGCGGATTCCTCGGGGTCGGACCCAAGGTCGTCTACGTCCAGAAGAGGGCCTTCTTGGTCCACTTGTGATTCAGAATCCATGGTCCAGCAGCGCCGGGATGAGGCCGCGGCGAGACAGGTGCTGGGATTGGATGCGCAGGTAGCGGTGCTTCACGTCGGCCTTGTCATCGGCAATGTCCCATGGACGGATGATGACAAGATCGCCGGGCTTGATCCACTGGCGGCGCTTCATTTTGCCGGGGATGCGAGCCATGCGGCTCTTTCCGTCTTCGCACATGACGATGAGTTTGCTTGCACCCAGCAACTGGTCGGCAATGGCGAACAGTTCGCGGTTCTTGGGGTCCGGGAGGCGGTACCGGATGGGTCCTTCGTCGTCGGGGTTTAGGTTGCGGGCGTCGCGGTCGGCCGCGCGCATTGCTTTACCGCCGACTGTTGGCTCGGCCGCCTGAATTTCGCGGTCCGCGAGCTTGTCCGCCTGTTCGTCTGCCACGAAAGATTCCACGATGGCGTTGTATAAAAGGAGGAGGGCGTGGGTGGGTGGAATTGGCCGCCTTTTCTAGGGACAGAAGGCCGGGCCTAGTTGCCGATCGCAGGTTCGGTCTGCAAACCCGCCAACGATGGATCGAAGTCGAGCTTCTTGGCAAAAGACGTTGATGGCTTGGCAGGAGTTGTTTCGAAGCGCCTGCACCGTGCAGGCGGTGTCCTCAAGTTGGCTGCTACAGGCTGCTTCGGCGTTTGGCGTGATGGCCATGGCGGGTATGAGCAGCAAAAGCATGAGTGTCAATCTCATGCATGTTCATCGACCTGTTCAACTTGAAGTTCATTGGGGAAGAGTGGAAGAGCGCGACCTAGCTAGTTTAGCACTTGCCAGGCCCTAGTGCCAAATCGCACAGGTAGATGACGTAGTCGAGGGTTGCGCCGATTGAGGGGCCGTAGCATTGGCTGAGAATCATGGGTGGCGTGCAGCGGTTGACAGCGTCGCGGGCGTAGCATTGGGTGGCGGGGATGGCTCCTTCACAGGGCCCTGCGGCAGTTGCAGAGGGGACCATAAGAAGGGATGTCGAGAGCAAGAGTGCGGCGATGAGAATTGCTTTCATGGTGTTCACTGGAACGGAGGTTCCATTCGGCCATCCGGGTGCCAGTGTTTGGTCGTTTTCTAGGGAAATTTGGCAATGTTTGTTGATTAGCACAGGTCCAGGCGGGCACATTGGGATTCGGCGAACCACCCAATGGCGCTGATTTCCTTGCCCACGATGCACGAGATGTAGTTGACTAAGCCAATGGTGTCGCAGCGGTGCGTGATGGGCGTGGCGACACGTTCGACGAGGCAGTACGTATCCCCGATCACGGAGTCACTGCCGCATTGGGGAGCAGCGGTGGCCCCAGGGGCGATGAGGGGTAGGCCGATCAGAAGCAGGCTTGCAAGGATGGCTTTGGTGTTCATGGGGTTCACCGGAACCAGAGTTCCAGGCGCCGATGGGGTTGGGTTTTCTTGGCCATTTCCCTTGTTAGGGCACTGACGGGTTTGCTGTTGCTCACATCGTTAGGCATTCCTAAGGGCGCGTCCAATGAGCCTCCATGGTCCGGGCCATTTTGCGTGGCGAAGTGATTGCCGAAAGCGATAGAACCGTGGTCGTGGAGGGCAACCACTACTTTCCAAAGGAGGACGTGAACTCCAAATTGCTACAGGAAAGCAAAACCACAACCCAATGCCACTGGAAAGGAGAGGCATCCTACTACCATGTGGTCGTGGATGGCGTGGTGGAAAAGGACGCGGCCTGGTTTTACAAGACGCCCTTGCCCGAAGCAAAAATGGTCGACCAGCGCGTGGCGTTTTGGGGCGCGGTTCGGGTTCAATAGTACCTGGTCGAATGCACTAGGTCGAAGCTTGGCCCCGTATCCAATGTAATTTGGTCCATGAACACCCATCAGGGCCCATGGAGCGATGGAGCCGTCATGTCCTCGTGCCTCGACGGCGCCAGGTTGCGGCGGCCACAGCACTGTTTCTTGCGCTCAGCTTTGGCCTCTCTGGATTGTCCAGTGTGCACGCGGACCACGTTCAAGGCGGCGGCATTCAATGGGCCTGCGGATTTGGCGGCAGCGGACGAGACGGCCACCCGGACCAATGCGGCATTGATCCCGTCGGCGGCGAGGGCGTGCAAAGCGACGGGGAGCCCGAATGGGGGCCCTCCTGGATTGATGGCGACGAGCGAGTCCTTGGCGTCGTGGTTGGGGACGAGGCGCGCGCCGTTCCCGTCAAGATGCTGGATCGCCACGAAATTGTCAACACGCAAATGTCAGGCGTTCCCGTGGCCATCACCTATTGCCCCTTGTGCGGCAGCGGGCTCACCTTTGAGCGCACCGTCAACATGGATGGCCAAGACCGCGTGCTGGATTTTGCCGCCAGTGGCTTCCTGTTCAAACATGACTTGGTGATGTGGGACGCCCAGACCGGGACCCTGTGGACGCAGATTCTTGGCGAACCGATTGGCACCCTCCGCGACGGCCATGCGGACGAAGATCATGGCGATTGGAAGCTCAAGGTCGTCGCCACCGAGCTTGCCACATGGGACGCCTGGAAACAAGCGCACCCGGACAGTTTGATGCTACAATCCGTCGGCAACATTCGCTACGGCAGTGCCTACGGAGGGTACGAAGATTCCTGCCAAATTGGCATCAGTGGCCGGTCTGATTGCGACATTGGCGGCCTGCACCCCAAGGAAGAAGTGGTCGGCGTTGAGGGCCCCCGCGGCCCGGTTGCGTTTGCCTACTTTGCCATTGTGGCAGAAGGCGGCGTCGCATTCCACCCGGAATCCGGCGTGGTGGTTCGTGCCACGCCTGACGGTTTGACGCAAGCGTTTGATGCCGGAGACCGAACCTTCTCCCAATCGGGGGATTCATGGGTCGATCAAGACGGCAACGCGTGGGACTTGGCGATGGGCAAGCAACGAAACGGAACCGCCCAGCTTGAACCCCTGGACTTTGTGAGCCTCTACTGGTTTGCCTGGAGTGACCACCACACAGACACCGCCCTCTGGCTGCCCGCCACCGTCGAAGGCGCCAAGGATCGTGAAGACAACGGCAAGCTGCCAGGATTCACCATTCCCATCGTGGCTGGGTTCCTGATTCTCATCGCTTGGACATGGCGTAGACGCACCGGCGGCACGCCTTAGCAAGCCAAGCCTTGAAACCGTGCCGTGGCCTCCAGCACTTGATGATGGGGGTACAGGATGGCGAACGTCCAGTCCATGCCATGAAACCGACCGTTTCTCTCGTGGCCTACACCCATGACCCCTACGGCCTGGCCGTCGCAAGTGCCCGCACCTGTTACGCCGCCGATTTTGTCTTCGTTCACCAACTCACACCCAAGGGCGAGCGCACCCGCACCACGCTCTTGGATGCCTTGCCCACGTGGCAAGCTGAATTGGATGAAATTGGCGACCCGCGCACCGTGCACGAACGCCGGCTCGAGTTGGTTGAAACCATCAGCCCCGAGGCGCCAGACGACGACACCCGCAACGCCCTCGCCGTGTTTGCAGACCTTGCCCGCCAACGCGCCCCCAACGACGAGCGCATCGCCCGCAGCATCTACGAAGCGGGCCACCACACCCCCTTCCAACACCCCAC
>JBFJXT010000174.1:0-4856 GCA_041623015.1 Thermoplasmatota archaeon
GGGAACGTCGTTGTGTCCGTTACCAACGTGGCAAACACGGGCGGGGTCCACGCCCTCAGTTTCCAAGGTGCGGCGCAAATTGGCCCACTTGTCAAATCGGGTGTCAATGCTCACCACTCGGCCTTCCTTGATGGTGCACGGGGAACACACTGCATCGATGAGCCCCCACCGGCCAAGAAAATCCGTGACGATGGATGGTTGATCCGTGAGCATTCGAACCTTCAACCCGGCGCTGCGAAGCCGCCGAAGCCCTTCGGTAATGCCGGGCAGCCAAGCGGCTTTGCGCAAGGCTCGGTGGACGTCTGCGAGGGTGAGTGCTTCCACCCAGGCCCATTGCTCCCAGAAGCAGTCCTCCAAGGATAATGTGCCAGCAAAGAATGCCGCGTCACTCTTGGTAACCTCGCTCTCCTTGCCATTGGCACGAAGCACCTCTGCAAATGCGGTGGTGTTGGGTAGCAAAGTGCCATCCAAATCGAGTGTAACAAGGTCAAATCGGCGGGTCATGAGGTGGGGGTCTCCAAGAGGATGTCAAAGGCGTAGTGGCCTTCGATGGGAGAATAAGCGCGCACATGGCGCACATGGGTAACGGCGGCGGTTCGGCCAAGTGCCTGGAATTCTGACACTAAGCTGGCTTTGCGAGCCTCCACGTCTGCATCCAGCATAATTTCGTGGTAATGGACGGTGCCACTGGGCGCGCACGATTTGGCTGCCACGTCCAGGAAATGTTTGGCGCCGTGGGGCAAGTTCATCACCACATGGTGCGCAGGTGATTGCTTGGCGGCGATGGCCCGAGCGTCTCCTTCGAGGGCGGTGAGTTGGACTTTGTTCAGCTCGGCATTGACCTTGGCGAGTCGAATCGCTTCGGGGTTCAAGTCGATGCTCACAACCTCCACTCCGCGCCTTGCCAATTGCACACCCAGAGGGGCAACACCGCCAAACAAGTCAATCACCCGTTCGCCGGGCTTGCACAACCCAACGATGCGGGCCCGTTCATCTCCGAGACGAGGCGAGAAATATGCCTGACTCACATCCACCCTGAGGCGAAATCCGTTCTCGGTGATGGTGGTCTCGGCGCTGCCAGATCCAGCCAGCGGGACAAGGTCGCGGGTGCGAAACTCGCCAACAACCCCCCTGTCGTGAAACACCGCTCGCGCCGCTGGGAGGAACGTCAAAATCGCTTCCCCGAGAGCTTCTCGTCGGTCCCATAATGCGTCCGGGACCTTCAGAACCACGATGTCGCCCATTTGATCAAAGGCGCGCGGGGCCAATGCCTTGTCCTCTGGGGACCAGTCGAGCAATTCCGTGTAATGGCGCACCCGGGCTTGACGGGGAGAAAATGACTCCGTGGTCACCTCAAATCCGTCGGGAGTTCCACTAACAGGGAATACCAACGCATCCGATTCCTTTCGCAACGCCAGATCGGTGCGCAAAAACCCCTCATCCACCAATCGTCGCCGCGCTGCCTCCGCATCCCGCAAGGGCACGCGGACAGCCAAGGACGACACCGACTCCATGGGGGTTTGACACAGCCCATTGAGATAGACCCTGCGACCCCACTTAGTCAACAATTAGGTTTCATTTTAAGTAGGTAATGTAATGACGCATAGTATGAATTTCTGTTGAATTATGCAAATATTGCCGAAATAGAGGCAATAGGCAATCACATGAATAGTAAACTTAACCTGCAGATTTCGTCCAGGGTCCTGGTCATTGCCGTTGCAATGTTCATGGCGGTGCCCCTGAGCACCGGTACAGAAACTGCCCCCGTCACGCAAATCTTCGACCAGAACATGGCCATGAGCGCCATTAGCCCCTCGGACGACATCGTCATCCGACCAGAATCCGACCTCAACACCCTCGAAGGAGAAATCTTCGACGCCCCCGCCTGCAAAATGGGCACCCCCACTGGCAAAGTTGGTAGCCGATACCGTTCCAGCCTCCGCGTTGGAATCAATGACTTTGGCAGCCTAGGCGTTGGACTTCGTGGCCACTCCGGTTACGTGGACGCCGCCCTGCCCGTTAGTGCTCTGCCTGCTGCAACCGCCGGTGTGAGCGAAGGCCCAACCTCCACCTCTGTCGCCACCTCCGGCTCCAAGATCTCCGCGGCCTCCTCCACGTCGGTCTCCGCTGGCACGGCATTCCAAATGCCCATTGGCCCAGCCAACGAAAACCTCGCCGTCGGCTGGTGGGGAGAAGGCTGGCTCATCGACTCTGACGTGACGAGCATCGCCACCCACTACCCAACCAACGGCCCCAACGGCCCCATCACACAAGTGGATGACTTCTACCTCGAATCCAGCCGCTACGTCACCTACCGCGTCACCGTGGACCTTGGAGGCGACGGCGAAATGCTCACCGACTTCGAGTGGACCCTAGATCGCGATGACTGCGACCTCACCCTTCGAACCACCATCGAAAATCAATCGGACTCCGCAATCAACGTCGACTACAAGCGCATCGTTGACTGGGACAACCTCAACGACCAAGGCGCACTGGGCACCAACCTCGGATTCTACCACGCCCAATGGAACGAAGACGGCCGCACCGCCTCCGCTACGCGCTACCACACCGTCGGCAAGACCAGTATGCCCCTCTACGAATGCCGCACCACGGCCCTCGGAACCGAGCTCCCTGACACCATCGATCTTGATGCCTGGGACGACCGCACGGTCACCGGCGTCGGTAGCAGCCACGTCACCGGCACCTACAACGGCGATGGCAACGCAGGCTTCCACTTTAGCCGCGACAACCTCCCCGTTGGCGGCACCTGGACCACCTTCTTGCGCTACGAGTGCGACCACTTCGTGCAACCACTCCGCGTTGACCCCACCTACTCCGATCTCTAGGACTAGGCACGAGAATCGCCCAAACATTCATCCCCCTCTTCCCTCCCCCCTCATTCGTGGCCCTGTATCTCATCGGACTTGGACTCCACGACATTGAAGACATCAGCGTCAAGGGCCTGGCTGCCGTGCGCCAATGCCACAAAGTCTACGCCGAGTTTTACACCGCCATCCTCGGCGGCACCAGCCACGACGAATTGGTGGCCTTCCTCGAAAAGCCCGTGAACATCCTCGACCGAGAAGGCGTTGAACGCGGCGGCGCGCGCATCGTCGAAGAAGCCACCACCGAAGACGTCGCCCTCTTGACCGCCGGCGACCCGATGGCAGCCACCACCCACACGGATCTCGTGGTTCGTGCCCGAGAACAAGGCGTCCAGGTGCACATCATCCACGCCTCAAGCATCTACAGTGCCGCCCCTGGATTGCTCGGGCTCCAGCACTACAAATTTGGCCGCACCACCACCCTCGTTCGCCCCGAAGACAACTGGATGCCAACCAGCCCCTTCGATGCGCTGACCGAAAATCACGCCCTTGGCTTGCACACCCTCGTCTTGCTCGACATCAAAGCAGACGAATCCTACTTCATGAGTGCCAACGAAGGCATTCGCCTCTTGACCAAGCTCGCCGAGATGACCGAAAACGGATGGTTTGGCCCCGAAACCCAAGTGGGCGTCGTGGCCCGCGCCGGCGGCGACACCCTCACCGTCACTGGCACCGTCGCCGACCTGGTTGACCATGACTTTGGCGGTCCATTGCACTGCATTGTGGTGCCCGGCGCCATGCAAGTGGTGGAAGAAGAAGCCTGGAACCAGACCCGCAAGGCTTGAACCGCCCACGGTCGCTCTCGGCTTGTGCGTGTGCGAAGTTGGGTCCTCGTGGTGGCCCTCGTTTTGGCCCTTGGCTTGGGATTTCTAGGTCGAGGACTCGAATCGCAAGGCCTTGAGACCACCGCCGGCTTCCTCTGGTTCCTCGTCATCATCCTTGCCATTGCGCAATTGCCCTTCTGGCGCCAAGTCTTGCCGCCCCTTGCGCCTATGCCTGGCTTGTTCGCGGCGCCCGCCGAAGGTCAACGCTGGTGTACCCACTGCGGCAGCCCCACCCAACAGGAAGGGCCCTGTGAAGTGTGCAAAACTGTCCCCCGCGCCCGCAAAGCATAGCACTTATTCCCCTCATGGGAGATTGATGCATGGGGATGCCAAGTACCGGGGCTCCGGCAACACGACGATCGTAAAATCCACTTACTCACGCGTGGCAACGTAGACGGCATTGTTTCTGCCGCCATGTTCCTTGCACGCGATCCAGGGACCAAGGTCACGTTCGTTGCCAGCGGCGACATGGCCGTGGAGCACCTGCGCCGAGACATCAGCAGCGAACGATTCTACTGCGTTGACCTCGGACTCACCCCACGCTTTCTTAAGACGCTCAATGACAAAACCAAGTCCGAGCGGCAACAGGTGGTCTACTTGGATCACCACCAACAATCTGCCGAAATGTGGGGCCAATTGGACGAGCGAACCGAAGGCGTCGTGCGCCAAGGCATCAGTGCCGCCTCTGTTGCCCACGAGTACCTCGGCCTCAACGGAGACCACCGGCACCTCGTGGCCGTGGCGGACCAAGTGGAATACTGCCCAAGCCCCCTGCTCAATGACGCCGTGGCGTGCTTTGGCCAAGAGCGCATCGACCAAGAAGCCCGCATCCTCGACTTCAGTTGGCGCTACAAAATCGAAGACGACCGCTTCCGACTCGGCACCGCCCGGCGCCTTGCCTCAGGCCGCTGGCCAAGCGAAATTCCCGAAGTGATGGGGCGCTACCGACTAATGTGCATCGAACAACGATGGGAGCGGGCCCTTGACCGGGTCCGTGAGCGCGTGGAAATGAAGCACAACATTGCACTGCTGCGCTTTGGTCGAAGAAAACCGAGCCTGTTCGGGTTTGGAAGTCGAGCGCTTACCGAGATTGCCAAGGAAGAACACGCCGACGTGGCGGTCATGCTCAACCGACGCCCGGAACAAA
>JBFJXT010000175.1:0-4782 GCA_041623015.1 Thermoplasmatota archaeon
ACCTTGGCCTCGAAGGCGGCTCCGTGCCCACCACCGATGTCAAGGTTCTGCAAGAGAGCGCAGAAGCCGTCGTTTCGGCCATTGAATCCGGCTTCATTCGAGCGGCCCACGACTGCTCCGAAGGTGGCATCGCCGTGGCCGTTACGGAGATGGCCTTCGCGGGCGACCTTGGCTGCACCGTGGACCTGCAAGGCATCAGCCCTGGCCTCCGCTTCGACCTCAAGGCGTTCTCCGAATCCAACACCCGCTGGATCTTGGAAGTGCCCACCGAGCACGCCGAGGCCTTTGAGGCGCACATGCAAAAAGCAGGCCTGCAAGACCGGCTCTTTGACATGGGATCCGTCACCAACGGAAACGTGCAGATTCGCGATGGCGACACCGTCATCGTGGATGCGGACGGCCAAAGCCTTCGCCAAGAATGGGCCAATGCCATGCCCAACCTCATGGGGGTCAGCGCATGAACAAGAAAGACATCAAGTGGGCCGTGCTCCGCATCGAGGGCACCAACAGTGAAGACGAATCGGCGCAAGTGATGCGCGAAGTAGGCGTCCAATCTGAAATCGTCCACTTGAAGCAATTCACGGGCGACGACGTGGCCCCGCACGAGAAGCGTAATCTCGCCGATTACGACGGCTTGTGGATTGCTGGCGGTTTCAGCGCTGGAGACTACATTCGCGCTGGCGCCATTCTTGCCGCCCGCGTCAAGAGCCGCCTCGGTGACGATTTGTCTCAATTCGTGGACGCAGGGAAGCCCATCCTTGGTATCTGCAACGGTTTCCAAATCATGGTGGAAACCGGCTTGCTTCCTAATTTGGAGCCCGGCCGCGCATTCACCCAAGCCCCAACGGCAGCCTTGCATCTGAACGACTCCGGCCACTATGAGTGCCGCCCGAGTTTGCTTCGCCATGTGAACCGTGGAAACTGCAAGTTCACCACGGACATCCCCCAAAATGATGTGCGCACGGTCATCAGCAGCCACGCCGAAGGCAAGTTCTTGCTGGCCGACGAACGGGACTACCAGCGCCTTCTGGACCAAGATCAAGTGGTGTTCACGTACACCGATCCAGACGGCAGCGACGCCCCTGCATACCCTTGGACCCCCAATGGAGCGAGCCACGCTATTGCAGGCGTTTGCAACCCTGAAGGCACGGTGTTTGGCATGATGCCGCACCCAGAGCGCGTGTTCTGGCGCCGAAACCACCCCGACTGGACCCGAACCGGCCTCGATGCTGGGCTCGGCCATGATGTGGGCGACGGTCGCGCCATCTTCGAGAGCATTGTGAACTATCAAGTTCGCAAGTTGTAATCAACGCGCTCACCCTTTCTCTTCTTTCTTCTCCCCTTGGGCCCGGGTGTGCAAATACTCGGCGATAGAACAGGCCAAAGTGTGAGTAGCACAGGAATTGGTGTGTGCCGCACATGCGTACTTGTGTTCTGTTTTTGTTGTCTGTGGGCAGGCATGATGTTGGAGGCGAGATTGTCTGGCTCATGGAGACCCGAAGTCGAATCCTTGTTCCTGTGAAGTACGCAGCCTGGCTCTCAGGAGACCTTGGCCGTCGCCTTGAGCGAGACCTCATCCACAGCCTCGGAGGCGTCCCTGGAGTCCGTGTAAAACGCGTCGCGGGAGGCTTCCTCGTGGACGCGGATGAAGACCCCGGACCCTTCGTGGCAGCCGTCGGCGACGCCGTCGAAGCTCTCGACGAAGGCATGCGTGAAACCTACCCGATGCTTCGCCGGGAAATGGGCCGCATCTGGGGAGGCTCCCTGCAAGTGGTATTCCCCCTCGCCTGGCTCACAGACACCCTACCCTGTCCGGTCAAAGGCCCCCCATGGATTGACTAACTCAGGCGGAATCCCCTTCGAAGCCTCCAAGGACCACCCACCATTGCGCGGCTCATGCGACTGCACGCCTACTTCGATTATGGCAGCCCCTACGCATACCTTGCCTGGCAACGCATTCGTGCTCACCCGGACCGATATGCAAATTGCGAGGTTCTGTGGAAGCCAATTTCGGCAGGGCACATCTTCAAGCAAGACGGCAGTCAACCCAACGTCACCCTCCCGAATCAAGCCAAGTATCTTCATGCAGACATCCGCCGATGGGCGGCTGCCTACGGCGTTCCGTTTGCACCACCTGCCGACGGAACTCCTGGCGCGATGCCCATCAACACCATCAAAGCCGGCCGTCTTCACTTGGCAGCAGACCACCAAGACCCGGAAACGGAAGCCAAGTGGATGCAGGCCGTTTTCTTGGCATACTTTGAACAGAGCCGAGACATCAGCGATGACGCCGTTCTTGACGACTTATGCGCCCAAGTCGGCCTCAAGGGCGGATCAATGTTGTGCATGGGCGAGGGACTGAAGCGATTGCTTGTTGCAAACACCCAAGAAGCATATGCCGCCGGCGCTCCAGGTGTGCCCTACTTCATTTTGGAGGATGACGCGGGCCGACGTGAACCGTTCTGGGGCAACGATCGACTTCCATGGATTGAAGCGATGCTCACTGGAAAAGCAGCCACGCTTTAATCTGAAAATCGGTTAAAATTCAGACGCACGGGTTGCACAGGATGCAGGGGAAACCACTCCTTTGCGTTCTTAGGATTGATATATCCCACATCGCTGCGCCCCGCATGGCCTTTGAAGACCTAGCGTCCCAGACGTTGTTCCGGTACTTCCACATCCTGTCCGGCGTGACCTGGATTGGACTTCTGTACTTCTTCAACCTCGTGAACCTGCCCCTCCTTAAGTTCCCCATGAAGAAACCCTTCGACGTGAACATGAGCGAGAAGGCAACGGCAAACATCACCCTCAAGACACTGTTCTGGTTCCGCTGGGGAGCCATGTTCACCTTCATCTTCGGTCTCCTGCTGATCGAATCGGTGCGAACAGGCCTCGGCATGAGCTTTGGCGAATACTTCTTCGACAACGGACCCCAAGGTCTCCTGATTCTCCTCGGTGTGATTCTCGGAACCATCATGTGGTTCAATGTCTGGTTCATCATCTGGCCCAACCAACAAGTGATTCTCTCCAACAACAAGGAAATCGCCGCTGGTGTCTCTGACGACAAGAAGGCCAAGTTGACCGCCGACAACGCACCCCGCGTGAAGAACGCCGTCATGGCCAGCCGCTTCAACACCTGGGCCAGTGTCCCGATGCTGTTCGGCATGGTGTTCGGTGCCCACGGCGCCGGCAGTCAAGACTGGAGCGCCTACCAATTGCCAGTGGTTTCCCTCGTGGTTGTCCTCTTGGTGATGGTCTACTTCTCTAACAAGAAGTAACACGGGCCCGGCGCCCACTCCTTTCTCCCCTTCCCCCTCCATCCAGTCAACTGGATGCTTTGTTTGCCCTACTCAGTGGGGTCTTGGCACGAAAGGATGCGCCAATTGCGTGTCTTTGCCATTCGCATCAGGCGCGTGCGTGGATTGACGCAAACTGCAGTTCCAACTGCCTCAAGCATTTGGTAGTCAGAGTAGTGATCCGTGTATGCCCAGCAATCAGCAGGGTCCACGCCCGTCGCCTTGCAGTAAGCTAGGATAATGTTCGCCTTGTCTTGACCATACAGAGGCCCCTGCGTCACGTTCCCGGTGATGCGGTCGCCGTCGATCTCCAGGGAGCACCCAATCAGTTGGGTATTTTCAGGCAACCACTTGAGGCAATGCTCCACGAGCACTTCCATCCCTGTTGTGACGATCACACAGGTGCGGCCGGCCGCCTCGTGCTCTTGCATCTCTTGAAGCACTTCAGGGTAAAACCGAGGCTTGAGATTAGATTCTGCAAAATCACCCATTTGGCCCATGAACCACTCAGCGGGCACATTCTTGAGGCCCCGGTAAGCGCTGCGGACAATGGTGCTCCTTCGAACCGCACGCAACTTGTAGAGCGCCGATTGGGCACTCATCCAAGCGCCAAAAGTGAGCACCCCGGTCCAGAACCGTGCCCGTTGAACTGCCCGTTTTGGCCCCGGGCGTCGTTGGCGCAACCGCTGTGACTCCTCGCGAAGTAGGTGTTTGCCAAACAGCGGCCCCGCATCCCCATGCAGGATGGTGTTGTCAAAATCAAAGAAAGCATACCCCACCGGCACAGAGCTCGCAGCATCGCTGGCCATCACAATCGAACCCCGAGATTGGCAGCCATGAATGCGATGGTGGCGCCCTTGAGTCTGGGTCCTTCCAAGTCAAGGTAACAAGAATGGCCACCGTGGTGCTCCAAGAACTCAGCGAGACCTGCCAAATTTGCAAACACCGCTTCGCTATGGGCCGGTTGCACCACTTGGTCGTGCTGGCTCTTGATGCACAAGGATGGCACCTGGACTCGTTTGGCCCAGTCACTGGCCTGCATGGTGACCGCGTAGGCATAATTGCCCATGTTGACGTCCGTTTGCAGCAACCCGACCTCCTTGGCCCATTGCTGCGCCTCAGGGTCACGCATCAAGTGACGATAATTGGGCGGCCGTGGGACGTGCCCCGCTGCTCGGCCCTTTCTGAGGCGCCGTTGACCCAAGCGACCTAGGGCATGGTAAACCAGTCGTTCAGCCGGGCCTAATTCATCCAGCAAGCGGTCCACGGGATGGGCCAAAACGAGGGCTTTGAAGTGGGTGGTTCGGCCGGCGATGCCGATGGCGTGGGAGGCTCCGAGGCTGTGGCCAATCAGGCCAAGCTTCACGCGCTTTCCAAGGCGCCCTCGAAGCCACGCCACTGCGACCTCTGCATCTGCAAGCGCCAAGCCAATGCCGACGCGGCCCCGTTCGCCGTCACTTTGGCCATGGCCTCGGTGGTCAATGGC
>JBFJXT010000176.1:0-4781 GCA_041623015.1 Thermoplasmatota archaeon
ATCAACCTCATCGACACCCCAGGTCACGTTGACTTTGGTGGCGACGTAACCCGTGCCATGCGCGCCGTCGACGGCTGCATCATTTTGGTGTGCGCCGTAGAAGGCCCCATGCCCCAGACTGAGACCGTGGTGCGCCAGGCCCTTCGTGAGAAGGTCCAGCCGACGCTCTTCATCAACAAGGTTGACCGCCTCATCAACGAGCTGAAGGTCACCCCTGAACAGATGCAAGAGCGCTTCGTCAAGCACATCAACAAGGTCAACCAGCTCATCAACGCCAACCTGCCCAAGGAATTCAAGGGCAAGTGGGGCGTTCGCATTGAGGATGGTACCGTCATGTTCGGCAGTGCCTACCACAACTGGGGTATGTCCGTGCCCTACATGCAGAAGCACAAGATTGGCTTCGCCCGCATCTTCGAACTCTGCCACGCCAACGACGAGAAGCAACTCGCCAAGGAATGCCCCATCGCAGATGTCGTGCTCGACACTGTGGTTCGCTCCCTGCCCAGCCCCGCCATGGCCCAGGACTACCGTATCCGCCACATCTGGCACGGCGACCAAGACAGCCAAGCTGGCGTCGACATGCGCGAAGCCAAGCAAAAGGGTGTCACGACCTTCATGGTCACCAAGATCATGATGGACCCCCACGCTGGTGAAATCGCAGTGGGTCGCCTCTTCTCGGGCAGCCTCACCCGCGGTGACGAACTGTTCATCGCCGGTACCAAGACCAAGAACCGCGTCCAACAAGTGGGCATGATGATTGGCGCCGACCGTGTATCCGTCGACCGCATCACCGCCGGCAACATCGCCGCCGTGACCGGTCTGCGCGACGCCATGGCTGGTATGACCCTCACCAGCGACACCGAGATGGAGCCCTTCGAGCGCATCATCCACGTGAGCGACCCTGTCGTGACCGTGGCCGTGGAAGCCAAGCACATGCGCGACTTGCCCAAGCTCGTCGACACCCTCCGCAGCGTCGCCAAGGGTGACCCCAGCTTGGTCCTCTCGATCAACCAGGAAACTGGCGAGAACTTGATGTCTGGAATGGGTGAACTTCACTTGGAGATCATTCAGCACCGCATCGAGCGCGACTACAACTTGGACATCGTTTGCTCCACGCCCATTGTGGTGTACCGAGAAAGCGTCCAGTCCAAGAGCCCGGCTGCCTTCGAAGGCAAGTCCCCGAACCGCCACAACCGGTTCTACATCACTGCCGAGCCCCTAGACGAGGCCATCATCAAGGGCCTGCACGACAACACCATTCCTAGCGAGGCCAAGAAGCACGCCAAGGAAATTGAGTCGATCATGTACAACGAGTACGGCTGGGAGAAGGACATGGCCAAGAAGGTCCGTGCCATCGACGGCACCTGCATGCTCGTGGATGCCACCAAGGGTATCCAGTACCTGCACGAAACCTTCGAACTGATCACGGAAGGCTGGAAGGAAGTCATCAAGGCCGGCCCCCGCGCCGGTGAACCGGTCCAAGGTGTCCTGTTCAAGCTGACTGACGCCAAGCTCCACGAGGACGCTGTCCACCGTGGCCCTGCTCAGGTCATCCCTGCGGTCCGCAACGCCACCTACGGCGCCATGACCACCGCTAAGTCAATCCTGATCGAGCCCATGCAAAAGGCCGTCGTGACCACCCCTGACGATGTCATGGGCAACGCCACGCGAGAATTCCAGAGCCGCCGCGGCTTGATCCAAGACATGGAACAAGAAGGCGACTCCACGACCATCACGGCCAAGACCCCGGTCGCTGAGATGTTCGGATTTGCTGGTGCCATTCGCAGTGCAACCGGTGGCCGCGCAATCTGGAGCACCGAGAACTTGGGCTTCGAAGTGCTCGACCTCGCCCTCCAGGACAAGGTCACGCGCCAAATCCGCGAACGCAAGGGCCTCAAGCCCGACCCGTACCCGCCTGAGTATTACGCCGAATAGGCGTAATCTTGGCCACGGCGCCCAATTTTGGGCCGCTTTGGCCGCCTTTTTTCCTCCCGCTTCTCCCCATCTCCTTCCCCCTTCGTTTATGACCAACCTGTCACTCGCCGATTCGTGGCGAAGCTAACAGAATTCCCCGAGGAAGGCGAACTGGTCGTCGGGACCGTAACCAAGGTCCAGAACTTCGGCGCGTTCATCGCACTGGAAGAATACCCGGGTAAGGAGGGCTTCGTCCACATTCGTGAAGTTGCCAGCGGTTGGGTCAAGCGCATTCGTGACTTCGTTCGCGAGCAACAACGCGTGGTCTGCAAGGTCCACGGTGTCAACTCCAAGAAGGGTCACGTGGACTTGTCTCTCAAGTCTGTCAACGACCACCAGCGCCGCGAAACTATCCAGCGCTGGAAGAACGAACAAAAGGCCGACAAGCTCCTTGAGATGTTCGCCGAGCGCATCGGCAAGCCCGTTGAAGAAATGAGCGAACTCGTCGCTCGTCCCCTCCTCGACGTCTGGGAGAATCTCTACGACGCCTTCACCGAGGCCGCCGAGTACGGCCACCAAGTGTTCGTTGACGAAAAAATCGAAGCCGACTGGACCGAAGAATTCGTCGCCTTCGCCGTCGAAAACATTCAAGCTCAATTCATTGAAGTTCACGGCTTCGTGGACGTCCACACCTCCGCCCCCGACGGCGTGAAGACCCTGCAAAAGGCCCTCACCGCTGCCGAGAAGTCTGAATTCGACGACGTGGTCATCAAGGTCACCTACAAGGGTGCCCCCCTGTACCGCATCGACGTCCAAGCCCCCGACTTCAAGATTGGCGAAGAGCAACTCAAAAAGGCCGCCGATCGCGCCATTGCCCTCATGACGAAGGCAGGCGGCAGCGGCACCTACCGCCGCGAACTCGAGGAGGAAAAGTAAGTGAGCAAGGTTCTCCTGAAGCGCTGCGTTTCATGCAAGGACTACACGCTCCAGGAGACCTGCCCTCACTGTGGCAGCCGAGCCAACCCGAACCGGCCCGCCAAATTTAGTCCCGAGGATCACCACGGCGCCTACCGCCGCAAACTGAAGCTCCTCGACCGCGAAGAGCAACAAGCCAAGGCGACTGAATGAACGACTTGATGCGCTTTCGCGAACACAAGGCCCCTGCCGTCAAGGACCCTGTCTTCGTGGAAGGGCTCCCGGGAGTTGGCAACGTGGGCAAACTCGCCGCGCAACACCTCGTGGACGCCCTCGGCGCAACGCTGTGGTTCGATGTCTTCAGCCACGACTTCCCCCCTCAAGTGACCATTGAACCCAATGGCACCGTCCGCTTGGTACGCAACCAAATCTGGGTGGCCCCCGGTAAAGAACAAGACCTCGTCTTGCTCACCGGCGACTACCAACCGCTTAGCAGCGCGGGTCAATTCGCCCTCGTCGAAGGCGTCCTGGACATCCTAGAGCCCCTTGGCTGCAAACGCATGTTCACCCTCGGCGGCTACGGCCTCGGCACCTCCATCGACGACCCCGGCGTCATGGGTGCCGCCATGGACGAAGCAATGGTCGAAGAACTCACCGGCCACGGCGTCACCTTCCAAGAAGACGAACCCAGCGGCGGCATCATCGGCGCCAGCGGCCTCTTCCTGGGCCTCGGCATCGAACGCGGCATGACTGGTGCCTGCCTCATGGGCGAAACCAGTGGCTACATGGTCGACCCCGCCGCCGCCCGCGCCGTCCTACGGGTGCTGGGTGCAGTGCTTGGCCGCGAAATCGATATGTCGGACCTCGAAGAGAAGGCATCCGAAATCGACCGGATTACCCAGCAATTGCACGATGCAGAAGTCGCGGCGAGAGAGCCGGGCGATTTGCATTACATTGGGTAATTGGGTCTGAATTTCGTATTTTGTTGGGGTTTTTGGTGGGATAATTAATTGTTGGCGAGACAGGGAGGCTGTTGCATCGGAAATCACAAGTGCGTGCCGCCCATGGGGGATGCATGTTCCTTGGGCAACATTTAGGTAGTCAATCTGGGAGAGTTTGAGATGGCCGAAGACACGTTGGCCATTACGCGCCCCGGGTTCTTGGGGGGGAGCACGTGGGAAATCTCCAAGCTGACGAAAATATCGGTTTTCATGGGAAAGAATGGGTGTGGTAAGAGCCAGTTATTGCGCGCTATACGCGATCAAGATCAAACCCGCCGACACTATATGGTTCCTGAACGATCCGGCAACATACAGTATCAGGCAAACCTCCTGCAGCAACAATCGGACCCCGGCCAGCGGGCGAGCCAATCGAAGAGGAACCTAGTTGAAAACTACAGGCAGCAGGTCATCGCTAGGATTCAGTCATATCTCATGGCTCGTGGGGCTACACGTTCCAAGGATGTGCCACTAGACCCAGGTGAACTGGAAGCGCTCGTCGCTCCGCTGCTCCCAGAGTTCTCGTTTACAATTTCTGACGGTGCCAGCCCTTACGTCATGAAACGCCGCGAACCGGCGCAGAATGTAACGAGCGCGGAGAACCTAAGCAGTGGCGAAGCCGAGCTGCTGACAATTGCGGTCGACGTATCCACCATGATGGCCATTTGGGATCTGCAAAGCGTCAAAAACCGCATGCTTCTCTTGGACGAACCCGATACGCACTTGCATCCAGACCTTCAGGAAAGATTGGCAGAATTCCTTGTAACTGCGGCTCGTCGTTTTGATACGCAACTTATTGTGGCCACCCACAGCACGACACTTCTAGCGGCACTGGCCCATTACGCACAAGAAGATGCTAGCGTAATTTATTTGAATAGTCACGAACGGAAATATGCGGCTGCACGTTTTCTCGACCATCACCGTGAGCTCACGGCGTGCCTCGGAGGCCATGTA
>JBFJXT010000177.1:0-4751 GCA_041623015.1 Thermoplasmatota archaeon
CGCCTCCCGAGTCTTTTCGCGACTGGCCCTTGCCTGGAAACGGAATCCGGCTCGCTGCAACGCCATTGCCGCAACCGCCGCAGCACTCACGCCGTCCGCATCCACATCACACGCAAGGAACCAACGCGACCCCGGAGGCAAAGAACGAACCCTCGCCGCAGCGCGGTCAGCAGCGGCAGTAAGGGTCATTGTGGGTGGCGACGGAAGGTCTGCCACAAAAGCCCGAGGGGTCGGGCAAAAACAAAGGAATTGGAAAAGGAAGGAAAAGGGAACCAAGCAACGTGCTTAGTCGACCATCTGACGGCGCGCGAATGCGCACCGCCAATAAGTCGCCAAAACCCGATGGGCTTAGTCGACCAGCAGCCGAGCGCCGCCACGGGTGTACTTGAAGGTGGCCTCCAAGTCGCCGCGGATCTTGTGGTAGCGGATGAGGCGGCGGATGCGGGCCTCGATCATTTCCAGTCCTCGGCGGTTGTGGAGGTCGCCGCGGTTGTGCTGAAGGTGCTCAGCGAGTTGAATGGAGCGGCGGATCAAGTTGGTGAGGTCCTGGGGGACCTTGGGGGACAACTTGTTGGCTTCGAGGATTTGGCCGATGCGCTTGCCGGTCACTTCGTGAACGGAGGGGATGCCGAATTGGTCGCGCAGGCGCAGACCAATGATGGCGGGTTGGAGGCCTTCCTTGGCCATCTCGACAACCTTTGCCTCAACTTCACGGGGCAGCATGTTGACCCACTCGGGGGCAGCATCGCGCACAGGCTTCATGGATCCTTTTTGGGACATGGTAACTTCCGAACAGGGGACGCCGGAGCGGTCCCTGTCTGGGTCGGCCGACAGGAGGTCCGTATATCAGGCTTTGGCCGAGGCAACGGGGGCTTTGCCTAGCGCATGGGGCAGTGCGTCTTGAAGGGTTTCGTCGTGGAAGGTGAATCCACTGGCGCGGGCGCGGGTCGCTTGGACGTGTTGGGAGCTGAGCAATAGAGCGTCGGCCATTTCGCCAAAGATAATGCGGGCGGCGAAGGCGGGGAGGGGGAAGATGGTGGGTCGTCCGAGGGCTGCGCCTAGGGCTTTGGTGAAGTCGTGGTTTGTGTCGCTGCGGGCGACGGCGTTGACGGGGCCTTTGAGGTCGCTGTCGATGGCGTGGCGAATCAGGCGCGTCATATCGTTGGCTCCAATCCAGGGCATCCATTGTTTGCCATTGCCAAGACGCCCGCCGAGTCCGGCTTTGAAGAAGGGCAGCATTTGGCCAAGGGCGCCGCCGTTTGCATCGAGAACGACGCTGGTGCGCAAGTTGACCACGCGAATGCCTGCGTCTCTGGCTGGTTCCGTGGCGGCTTCCCATTGGGTGCAGACTTCGGAGAGAAATCCAGTGCCGGGGCTGCTTTTCTCCGTGAGTTCTTCGTTGCCTCGATTGCCATAGAATCCCACGGCGCTGCCGCTCACGAGCACTTCTGGCGGGTGCTGCATGTTGGCAAGGCAGGTGCAAAGATTCAGGGTCCCTTGGGCTCGGCTTTCTAGAATCGCCTTCTTTTTGGGACCATTCCAGCGGCCCATGAGGGATTCTCCGGCCAAGTGAACCACCGCATGAATGCCCTCCAATTCTAGGGGGTCGGCGCCCGATTTGGGGTCCCAGTGGATGGCGTCGGGGTCTGGACTCTGGGAGCGCACCAATCGACGCACGGGAATGGAGTCCTTGGCAAGGCTCGAAAGGAGTCGCTGTCCTACCAATCCGTGGGTTCCCGTGATGGCAATAGGGCCCGTCATGCAGTCGGTAATGTCGCCTTCAAGTTGAAGGCTCCCTGCTGGGGCAGCGGCCCGCCTTGCTTACTGGGCGGGGATCTTTTGGCGAACCCGGCGCATGGTTTTGGCGGCTTCTTGCCAGCCGGTGACGCGGCGCTCGGTGATGCGGTTGCCAAGGACGTTGGTCTCGAGGCTTTCCACGTATTCGTTGACTTGATCCGCGATGCGGGCGGGGCTTCGGCGCTTCAGTTCGTCGATGCCGTCGATGCCGGCGCGGGCGAGCACTTCGGCGTACTGGGGGCCGATGCCGGTGACCTTCATGAGCTGGGCCATGGTTTGCCAGGAGCGCACCGTCTTGGCGGGGGCGTCGATGGCCTTGGCCACTTCGTCAGCGTCCGCGTAGCAGAGGCGGGCGGTGCTGTGGATGCCAGCTTGTTGGAGGCGTTGGGCGAACACGGGGCCGATGCCTTCCACGTCGATGACGTCGTGGATGTCGCCGCCAAAGTCGTAGAACACTTCTGCCACAGGTGCGTCGGCGGCGGCCTTGGTGGTCTCCGTGAGCACAGGCTCAACCACTTCGGGGGCCTCTTGGGCGTGGCCGTTGAGAGATTCGTAACCGTCGTAGTCGCCGGTGTTCTGGTTTTGCAGGCCAGTGTAGCGGGATTCCAATTCGCGCATGAAGGCGTCGCCGGGGCCGTCGATTTCTTCAACGGGGGCGGGGCCGTCTTCGGCGTCACCGTTTGGAACCACGTAAGGTTCGTCGTCGGTGAGGGGAATGTCGCGGGGGCCGGCTAGGAGGGTTCGCAGCTTGAGGCTGTGTCCGGGGGCGAATTCGATGTAGTCGTTGACGAACACGCCACCTTCCACGTTGCGTGGGAAGTAGAAGTTGTGTCGGCCACCATCGTGGGCCCAGGCGCGGCGAGCGACGGGGAGGCGGTACAAGTCGTACACCACCACATCTGGCACACCGGGTTCGGCGGGCGCTTCGGCGGGAGCGCCGAAGGCTTCGTCGAATGCTGCGGCGTTGTCTTCGGCGAGTTCTTCTCGGTCCGCGTCAGGAATGAAGAACGCCTCGGCGTCTTCTGCGTCAGATTCGCGCTCATCGAGTCGGCGAACCACCAGGAGCAAAATGAGCAACAGGATGACGACACCAAGGAAAATAGCCACAACGGCGCCAATCTCAGGGATCTTGTCAGTACCGGGGACGGAAATGTCCTCGGAATCAGCAAACAGCAAGAAGCTGAACGCCCCGACCCCGATGAGAGCGACGACGAAGAGCAACGTACCTAATACGCGCTTCACAGGTGACCTACCCATCACTATCGAGCTTCGATGCTTGGCGCCATTTATGGGCCTACTGGTTCGACAACCAGTCCACGAATGCCCGCGTGGCGTGTCCTCGATGGCTCACTTTGTTCTTTTCTTCGCGGGTGAGTTGGGCGAAAGTACGGTCTTGTCCGTCGGCCAAAAAGATCGGATCAAAGCCAAATCCGTCGCTGCCGGAGGCTTGCTCTGCGATGCGTCCTTTGCAGGTTCCCTCGAAGTGATGTGGGTTTCCGTCCTCATCCACGTAGCACAAATCGGCGCGGAACGTGGCGCTGCGAGATTCCAATTCCACGTCATAGAGGAGCTTCAAGATGCCGTCGTTGCCGATGGTGTCTTGGGCGTGGCGACTGTAAACGCCGGGGAATCCTTTGAGTGCCGCAACGAACAAGCCGGCATCTTCGAGCAAAAACGGTGGTTGGAGCCCCGTGGCCATGAGATATCCCGCGGCGGCCTCGCTGACGCCGGACAATTCGTCGTGTTGAATTTCGGGGTAGCCACGGTCGTCTGGGACCACGGCAACGTCTAGGGGGTCCAAGAGTTCGCGCAATTCGGCGATTTTTCCGGCATTTCCGGTGACGAAAGTGATGCTGTCAGGGCGGGCCACGGGCGGGGGACGAAGCAGGGCTTCAAAGGCGCACGGGCCACAACTCGCAGCCAACTCAGCTAGGTGGCATCCCGGTATCGGCCACGGTGGCGGATTTGCTCCAAGCGGCGAAGGCTCGATTCGGCCCGCTGGGCAACGCCGTACCCGTCAAGAAACGCTGCCATGAGCGCCTCCACGCGGTCGTCCGTGGCCTCAAGGGCCTCCTCAACGAGGTGCAAATCCACGCCGCGCTGCTCGTCTTCCTCCGAGAATTGTCCGAGTCCGAAGTCAATGAGCACCAAGCCATCGGTGCCATCCGGGCTGGCGTTCTCTTCCACGAGCACGTTGCTGGTGGTCAAGTCGCCGTGGGTGATGCCAGCGTCGTGGAGTGCAGCCACCATGGCGCCGAGGCGCTTCATGCGAGCGCACGCAATGGGGTCCTCGTCCGTGGGCAAGGCATCCCGAAGGGCGCGGCCTTGGATGTATTCGAGGGAGATGGTGGCGCCCGCTCGGTGGGCGTCGTACATGATCGGCACGCGGACCCCGGCGCGACTGGCGGCCAACAGGAGGCTTGCTTCGTCGCGGGTCCGCTCATCCCGCAAGCGTTGATCGAGCACGGGGTGGCGGTAGGATTTGGGGATGCGCCGCTTGTGAAGGACGGTCTTCCCGAGGTAATTGCCGGGCTCAAGCGTCGCTTCGGCGCCCGAAAGCTCCGAGTCGCTGCCTACTGCTTGGCTCATGCTGGCCTCCAGGTGACGTCCACTTGGTCGGTGCGTTGATAGGGCATGACGCCGGACGAGGCGAGGTCCATGGCGCCTTCGGATTGGAGCTTCAAGTGGCCTAGCCAAGCAATCATGGCGCCATTATCGATCAGGACCGGCCGGGGCGGGCAGGCGTAGGTGATGCCGCGAGATTCTGCCATGTCGCGGGCCATTTCTTGTAAACGGGCATTGCAAGCGACGCCGCCGCCAAGCACCACTTCCGTTTTGCGGGTGTGGGCAAGGGCGCGTTCGGTCACTTCCACGAGGCTAGCGAACGCTGTTTCTTGCAAGCTGTAGCACACATCCTCGAATGGCGTGCCATTTTCCACGAGTCGTTGAGCGGC